>JAFWJP010000087.1 GCA_017514645.1 Solobacterium sp.
CCGGTGACGATACCGGAGTGGTCACACCTGTTCCCATCCCGAACACAGAAGTTAAGCACTCCAGGGCCGAAAATAGCTATGCCTGCCATAGTGAATCGAGGACGCCGCCGGTTCTTTTTTTTGTGCTATAATAGGGCATACTGATTATGAGGCTAACTATGAAACAGTTGATTGTATATACAAAAGACTATACGGAAACACAGGAACTGGGGCGTTTCCTCGGAGCGGCTGCCGGTGATAATATGATCTTTCTTATGAAAGGAATCATCGGAGCAGGCAAAACGACGATGACGCAGGGAATTGCCCGCGGTATGGGTGTTACCAGGAACGTTACAAGTCCGACATTCACCATTCAGAAGATCTATCACGGAACCTCCATGGATCTGTATCACATTGATGCATACCGTCTTGAAGGCATTGAACAGGATCTGGGATTCGAGGATGATTTTGACAATGGCGGACTTACAGTGATCGAGTGGTCGGAATTCTTCCCGGGACAGCTTCCGGATGATTATCTTTCCGTGGATATCCGTCCGCTGGAAGGTGACCGCAGGGAGATCGTTCTGACTGCTCACGGGAAACGCTATGAAACAATGCTGGAGGAACTGCTATGAATTATCTGTGTATGGATACAAGCACCGGATTTCTCGCAATCGGCATCATTGCGGATGACCGTGTTGCGGCTGGAATGCAGGAAGTATGCTGGAAAAAACAGTCCGAGGAGATTTTTCCGTCTCTGAACAAACTTCTTTCGGAGTGCGGACTTTCAGCACAGGATATTGATGGAATCGTGATCTCACGCGGACCCGGCAGCTATACCGGAGTGCGGATCGCCATGAGCATCGCCAAGGTCTGGGCTGCAGTAAAACGCATTCCGCTTTATACAGTCAGCACGCTGCAGCTGTATGCGGGAAGGTGCAGGAACTGCCGGGTGCTGGTGGATGCCCGCGGCGGCCGGGCCTATACCGCCCTGTACTACAACGGGGGTGTCATCGGTACAGAAGAAGTACTGGAAATCGATGAGATTCATGCTGAAAATGAAACCGTGATCGGTGATGGACATCTGATCGGCAGAGATGACGTTCAGCCTGATATCTGTGCAAATTTCCTTGCCTTGAAGGATCTCTGGGTTCGTTCGGAGAATGTCCATACGCTGGTACCTGAATACCTGAAACCGGCGGCTGCCTATCTGGTGAAGAAATGATCAGGAAAATGACACTGGCTGATCTGGACAGGATCACGGAAATGGAACAGATCCTGTTGACCAGTCCCTGGCCGAGGAGCGCTTTTGAGTATGAACTCACCGGGAATCCCTTTGCGGATCTCAGAGTTTATGAAAAAGACGGAAAGATCATCGGGTATGTGGATTGGTGGATCATGTACGACCGGGCGGAAATCGCTACGATCGGTGTTCTGGAAGAATACCGCCGTTCCGGATATGCACAGGAAATGATGGATCTTCTGGTTAACGATGCCCGGGAAAAGGACTGTGAAAATGTAACACTGGAAGTCCGGGTATCCAATCTTCCGGCGATCCGTTTCTACGAAAAAAACGGGTTCATCAAGGTGAATGTCCGTAAAAACTACTATGATGACAACGGTGAAGATGCCTGGCTGATGGTCAAACCGCTGTAGGAGGAAATCTATGACTTTGATATTGGGAATTGAATCAAGCTGTGATGAAACAGCATGTGCGGTGGTGAGAGACGGCAGAGAGATCCTTTCCAGCATTGTCTCAAGCCAGATCAACGTTCATACATTATACGGTGGTGTCGTACCTGAAGTAGCCAGCCGGATCCACGTGGAGAATATCTCAGCGGTGATCGATGAAGCTCTGAAGCAGGCGGATGTATCTCTTGATGAGATCGACGCGATTGCCTACACACAGGGACCGGGCCTGATCGGTTCACTGCATGTCGGTGTCCAGGCTGCCAAGACCCTGGCATTGATCAGCGGCAAGCCGCTTCTTCCCGTTCACCACCTGACCGGGCATATCTACGCAAACGCATTCGTGGATGAACTGGAGTTCCCGCTGCTTGCCCTAGTAATCTCCGGCGGACATACCGAACTGGTATGGATGAAGAATGACTGGGATTTTGAAGTAATCGGCGAAACCTGTGATGACGCGATCGGTGAAGCGTATGACAAGGCAGCCCGCGTTCTTGGCCTCGGGTATCCGGGCGGACCGGTCATGGACCGGATGGGCAGGCAGGGGAAACCGCATTATCAGCTTCCCGTTCCGAAGACTGCCGGTGCGTACGACTTCTCCTTCAGCGGACTGAAAACAGCAGTCCTTCAGCTGGTACAGCGCGAGGAGCGTTCCGGCAGGGAAATCATTCCGGAAGATGTTGCGTACGCGTTCCAGGAAACCGCTTTGAAGAGTCTTGTGGACAAGACCTGTGCGGCTGTTGACGCCTATCAGCCGGCAATGCTGGTTCTCGCCGGCGGTGTTGCGGCCAATTCCAGACTCAGGGAGATGATGACGGAACGCATGCAGGACAAGAAGCAGACGAAGCTGATCATTCCGCCGCTGAAGTACTGTACAGACAATGCTGCAATGATCGGTGCAACGGGATATATCGCCTGGAAGCACAAAGCTTTCGGATCATGGACAGATTCGGCAGACCCGGGTCTGGAAATGCCTCACGCTGAATAATCAAGCATACCTGATATCTGTACTGAGCCCCAAAAGTTGGACAACTAAATATCAGTTTTGAATCTGAGACCTCATTTCTCTCCACTCGAGAGGAGTGAGGCCTTTTAAACGTTCCTTGATCCGATCGTGATTGTA
>JAFWJP010000011.1 GCA_017514645.1 Solobacterium sp.
AGGACAGATATTCTGTGCTAATTTAAAGGCAGCGGAGAAGAGTCCTCAGCAGGTTTCCTATGCACTCATCCAAAACCCGATCCTTAACAATGCTGTCCGTTCTTGTCATACTGATGGCTTTGATCTGGCTGCTCGATTATACCTGGTCGTATTTCTCTCTTCCGGCATTGCACAGTTTCTTCGGCAACTATTTTGATCCGATCATTTATATCACTCTGCTGATTCGGGAATTGTTTATCTCTGTATCATATCAGTCCAGAATCCGCAGACTGAAAACAGTTTCTGACTGCGCAGATCTGCAGAAACAAACATCTGATATTGTTGACTGGTTTTCGCATGTGACATGGGGATCAGAATACTACGCAGCGGGGCCTTTCGCAGCATATCTGGTATCATTGTTGATTCTTGGAAACCATTCCGGAGAAATACCGGTGCTGAGTTATCTTCTGCGGATCCGGCAGATCGGTCTGTGGCTGTGTGTAATGTGGGTCATCCGCAGTCACAAAAAGATGGCAGCTCTGGTTGAAGAAGCAGAATCCGCAGTGGACTGAATACCACCGGCTCATATCTGTTCATATACCTTCAGGATACTGTACTGTCTGCCGTATCCTTTTCGTTGTTGGGTATCCGGTCTGTTGCCTCTGTTTTTTGGAGGGACTTCGTCTTAAAATGATAGCGGAGGTACTCTATGTCCAAACGCATACGTATACTCGCGACAAGCGATACGCACGGTTACATTTATCCTCATAAGTATACAGACGGTTCATCCGCTGATTTCGGCATGGCCCGGATGAATACGCTGATCAAGGCACTGCGTGACGAAAACACGATCGTCATTGAAAACGGAGATGTCCTGGAAGGTTCTCCGCTGGATTACTATCATTTCCATTATCGCAAGGATGAAGTCTCGCCCATCACCAAGGTCATCGACGCGATGGATTACGACTACATCAACATCGGAAACCATGATTTCAACTACGGCAAGGAAGTCCTGTACCGTCACCTCGACAACATCAAGGCTCCCTGCATTACATCCAACGTCTATGACAACGGCAAACCCATCGGACCGACCTACGTCATCCGGGAGATTGCCGGAAAGAAGGTCGCTATCTTCGGCCTGCTCATCCAGTACATCCCGCACTGGGAACCGGAGGAGCACATCCGCAACATGGAATTCAAAAGTGCTGTGGAAACCGCGGTGAAGACCGTGGACCTTCTCAAGCATCTGGAGAAGCCGGACTACATCATCTGCGTCTATCACGGCGGATTTGAGCGTGATCTGGTGACCAATGCGCCGACAGAGAACCTGACGGGAGAGAACGAAGGTTCTGCCATCCTGAACCAGGTACCGGGCATTGATGTCCTGATCACCGGTCACCAGCATGTGGCCTATGCCGGCACAAGGAACGGCATCGTCTATACCCAGACACATGACAAGGCAGCACAGCTCGCGTGTGTGGATATCTATCCGGATACGGGTGTGATCGAACCGCGGCTGCTGGAAACGGATACCGAACCGGATCCGGAGATCCTGGCCATTGCGCAGGAAGCGGAAGATGGCTGCCAGGTATGGCTGGATGAGCCCCTGGGGACATCCAAGGTCAATCTGTACGTAGACAATGAAGAAGACGCAAGACTGCACAAGCATCAGATCATTACGTTCCTGAACAAGGTCGCGATGGAGGCTTCCGGTGCGGATCTGGCCTCCAAGTCCCTGTTTCTTGGCGCTACGGGATTCAAGCCGGTGATCACCATGCGGGATATCGTCTGTACCTATGTCTATCCCAATACCACAGTCGTCAAGAAACTGACCGGGAAGGAACTGCGTGACTATCTGGAATACGATATGCAGTTCTGGTCCATCCGCAATGAAGTGATTACACCGGCAAAGGAATATGTAGAACCGAAGCCGCAGCAGTACAACTATGATATGATCGACGGCATCGAATACACGGTCAAGGTCTCCAATCCCGTCGGACAGCGCATTGTGTCCCTGACAAGGAACGGAGTTCCGGTCAAGGATGATGACGTCTTCACGATCTGTGTTTCCGACTACCGGGCATCCGGCGGCGGAGACTTCGACATGATCCGCAATGCACCGACCGTAAAGGAGATCTCCCAGAGTTTTGTCGAAACACTGGCCGACTGGGTCAGCGAACATAAAGTCATCGATTTTGAACCGGTAAACAACATTCAGATCATCAAGTAGGAGGTAATCACCATGAATGTACTGGAAGCTATCCGCACAAGACGCAGTGTCCGTAAATACGAGGACAAGCCCATCTCACTCGAACTCCTCAACCGAATCGCCGAAGCAGGTGTCTGGGCTGCATCCGGAATGAATTCCCAGGGAGCCATCGTCCTGATCGTGACCGACAAGGAGATCCGTGATGAACTGTCAAAGTTGAACGCTGATGTCATGGGTACAGACAACGATCCGTTCTACGGCGCACCGTATGTACTCGTAGCACTGGCTCCGAAGGACAATCCGATCCATGTCTATGATGGTTCTCTCGTCATGGGCAACATGATGCTGGCGGCACATGAACTCGGACTGGGTTCCTGCTGGATCCACAGAGCCAAGGAAGTCTTTGATACAAAGAAAGGCAAGGAGATCCTGAAGAAGGCAGGCGTGGAAGGTGAGTACGAAGGGATCGGCAACCTGATCGTCGGCTATGCGGCAGAAACACCGGCAGACAAGGAAAGAAAGCCGGGAAGGATCTATCACATCTGAATATGATTGAAAGAGTATGTCAGTTCCTGAAGGACGCCGGAACATACTTCCTGGCGACCGCGGAAGGAGATCAGCCGCGTGTCCGTCCGTTCGGCACCGTTCACATCTACAACGGAAAACTGTATATCCAGACGGGGAATTCCAAGCCTGTCGCAAAGCAGCTGAAAGCCAATCCGAAGGCCGAGATCTGCGCGTTTCACAACGGTGAATGGATCCGCGTTGCCGGAGAGCTGGTGGAAGACGATACCGAGGAAGAGCGCATCAAAGCCCAGGAAAGCCTGCTGGATGCCTATCCCGATCTCAAACGCATGTACAAGGCAGGAGACGGAAATACCGCTGTCTACTACTTCAGAAACGCAACCGCAACGATCTCCAGCTTTACCAAAGCACCGGAAGTCATTACATTCTGAATACAGGAAAGGAAGCCCTGAGGCTTCCTTTTATTTGTTGTCTTTCTGAATCACCGCGAAGCTGCAGGGAACCCGGCCTTCGATCAACGTTGTCCGGATATTCCGGTAACCGGCGTGTTCCAGGAATGCACGGTATCCGGTGTGGGTGAACTGCTGCTTGAAATCCGCGCCCGCCTGATCAATCGCTTTGACAAAGCCTTGTGTTTCTCCGGTCTTCTCCCGGTTGACGTAGGTCGGTACAATGATCATACCGCCCGGTTTCGTCACCCGGTCCAGTTCCCGCTGGATCAGCTGTCCCACAAAGCTGCTGCCCAGGGAGGAACCGATCGCTCCGTCCAGGATGCCGCCGTGTTCTTCTTTGATGTATCTTCCAATCTTCTCCGTAACCGTGATCATATCCGGGAAGATCAGATTGCTTCCATCAAAGCCATCGTAATTGACGCAGATCAGGTGATATTTCTCTCCCAGCCGGTCAAGCACAGCTCCGAAATTCGTCTGATAGTCACAGGCCGTCCCCGGCAGCAGCATCAAGGTCTTTCCCGACCGGTTGCCCGTTTCATCAAATTGCATGCGTATATCCTCCTTATTTCAGAATCAGGGTCATGATCCCGGCAAGAAGCGCAGCGATGAGCGCCATGCCCGCAGTCCCCATGATCCATTTCTTCTGCTTGTCCCTGGCTGTAATATACGGCCGCAGATCCTCTGTACCCGGGATGATCCACGCTTCGGTATGATTCACCCAGTATTCATCGATCAGAAGCCGGTCGATCAGGTTCATGATGGACAGGATCACAAATCCCTGCAGAAAGCCGGGCAGGAATCCCCGCGCACCGTTGATGCCGTACACACAGACAAGAACGTAGGTCAGGTATCCCGGCAGGCAAAGGCTTCTGAACCAGGTACCGCGCTTTCTGATTTCTTCTTCGGTCGTCATCCCGAGCGCGATGACACGTTCCTGTACCTTTCGGTCGTACAGATGAACCATGCCGACAGCACCGCTGCGGATACCGAACGCACAGATCAGATACAGCAGAAAACCCAGACCAAAACCTTCCACAATCAGCTTGACGATCAGCATAATTCCTCACCTCAGAACCGTGTACAGATCCAGGCCGCAAGCGCGGATACTGCCGGGAATATCACCAGCAGCTTCAGCAGCTGACTTCTGATGTTGAATCCGTACGTTCTTCCCTCCATCACGTGTTCCGCCTCCGGATAG
>JAFWJP010000088.1 GCA_017514645.1 Solobacterium sp.
CCGGGCCGCATCACCGTCATTCATCCCGATGATCTGAAGGAAGAACTCCTCCGGATCGCCGAAACACTTGTCAGCACCTACAGAAAGGACTCCCATGAACAGAAAAGAAAAGATTGAAGAACTCCAGCGTATCATTGACGGTTCCAAAGCCATTGTCTTCTTCACCGGTGCCGGTGTATCCACAGCCAGCGGCATCCCTGATTTCCGCAGCCAGGACGGCCTCTACAACCAGCAGTTCGCCTATCCGCCGGAAGAGATCATCAGCCACCACTTCTTCTATGATGATATCGAAGAATTCTACCGGTTCTACAAACAGAAGATGGTCTATCCCGACGCAAAGCCGAATATCGTCCACGAGTACATCGCCAAGCTGGAAAAAGCCGGCAAATGCCTCGGCACCGTCACCCAGAACATTGACGGTCTGCATACAGCCGCCGGATCAAACCACGTCTATGAGCTGCACGGCTCGATCCTGCGCAATACCTGTGAACAGTGCGGACGGAGCTATCCCCTGAAATACATCATGGATCAGGAAGGTGTACCCCATTGCGGACACTGCGGCGGTATCATCAAGCCCGATGTCGTTCTCTATGAAGAACCTCTGGACAGCTTTACCCTCAACCGTTCTGTTTCCCTCATTCAGAGCGCAGATGTCCTGATCGTCCTGGGAACTTCCCTCGTTGTCTATCCCGCTGCCGGACTTCTGCAGTACTTCAGCGGAAGATCCCTTGTCCTCATTAACAAGGATACGACCCCTTACGACAGCGCTGCGGATCTTCTCATCCAGGATACCTTCGAGAACATTTTCCCCTATCTGCACATATAAAAAAGTCTCTCATCCGAAAGACTTTATTCCTTATCCAATGCCGTGCCTGCGGAGACTTTCCAGGAAGTCTTCCTCCACGGTTTTATAATCCTTCTGATAGCTGACCGAAAGTTCCTTCAGAAGGTAATTCTGAGCCCTGCCGAGGTATTCCCCGTCAATCGCTGCTAGTTTCTTGTGGTTGTCCATGCGCGTTCTGTTGCGCATATACGCTGTTTTGATCACTCTGATCAGATCTTCAATATCATCTCCTTTCAGCATCGCCACATACTGGCTTTTCATATTCGCCGGCTTATCCACCAACGGCTGAATCCGGTCGAGATTCTCCATCAGCAGTTCGGCTTCGGCAGGTGTGATGACATCCCGCAGATGTCCCCCCTTATTGGATACAGGTACCAGCATTCTCACTGACCCGTCGTCTGTTTCATAAGGAGTAAGAACATAGCAGTCTTCGCCGCTCGTCGGACTGACCTCCTGACCGACAACACGGCATACATCACGCCTGTAAATCACAAGGTCATCAATCTTGTACATTGTCGTTCTCCCTATCTTCAGTTTTATTATAACTTTTTTTTATGGATTTTTCCTACCCCCAAATTTCACAAAATAAAACGGCTGTTTCAGCCGTCATACGATCTGCAGAACGAAGAACTTGAGATAATCCCCGGAAGGATCCTTCAGACGGACCGGATGATCCGCGGCCGCATGATCCTCCTTCACGATCCGCACATCCCGCGACGCATCATTTGCCGCATCCCTGAGCATCTCCATGAACAGTTCACGCGTCATGAAATGGGAACAGGAGTTGGTTACCAGATACCCGCCCCGTTTCAGAATGCGCATTGCCTGCGCATTGATTCTGCGGTATCCCGCCCGGGCATTGTGCACGCTGCTGCGGCTCTTGGTAAAGGCCGGGGGATCCAGAACGATGAGATCGTAGGCATCCCTGTGCTCCAGCGCTTCATCCAGGAACGCGAATACATCCGCTTCGATGAACCGTACTTTTTCCTGCATCCCGTTCAGTTCCGCGTTGCGGCGGGCTTCCTCCAGTGCTGCAGCCGAGATATCAATGGCCGTAACCTCCGCAGCACCGCCCTTTACCGCATTCAGCGCAAACGCACCGGTATGCGTGCAGCAGTCCAGTACCTTCAGACCTCTGCACAATGAACGTACACTGAGACGATTGTACTTCTGGTCCAGGAAGAATCCGGTCTTCTGTCCGTTTACGATATCCACTTCATAGCGGATCCCGCACTCATCGATGATCACTTTCTCCCTTCCGGGATCCGTATACCATCCCTTGGTCTGTTCCAGACCCTCCTTGCGCCGCAGTTCCCCCTCATTGCGTTCATAGATGTACACCTTCAGCCCATCCTGCGCAAACGCATCCAGAAGCGCTTGATACAGCATTTCCTTCCGCTGTTCCATGCCGAATGACTGGATCTCGCTCACCAGCACATCTTCATACCGGTCCACCGTGACTCCCGGCAGTCCGTCTGCTTCCCCGTGGATCAGCCTGCAGGCCCGGAAATCCTCTCCCATGACCTGTTTCCGGTATGCCAGCGCATAATTGACCCTGCGCACCCAGAACGCTTCTTCATACGTCTCATTGGGATTGTCACCGAGCAGGCGCACCCGGATCTTTGAAGCAGCGCTCCACAGTCCGCTGCCCAGGTACGTTCCCTTCATGCTCATTACATCCACGATACTGCCGTTCCGAGGCTCTGTATCCATCCCGGTGATCTCATCTTCATATACCCAGAGAGAACCGTTCCGTACGTTTCTCTCCTGCTTCTTTGTTACGGTGATCTTCGGAAACACTGTATTGTTATGCATTGCTTTTCCTCCACGAGGTCATGGTATCACGCATGACAGAAGTTTGTCAGTGTTGTTTGCTGTGTTCACTGCTATAATATGCGGGTATGGTATTCAGCAGCCTGACATTTCTCTATGCCTATCTCCCGGTCGTTCTGATCGTATACTTCCTCTGTCCGTGGAAATACCGCAACCTGGTCCTCTTTCTGGTGAGCCTGTTCTTCTACGGCTGGGGAGAACCGGTCTACGTCCTGGTCATGCTCGCATCGATCCTGATGAACTGGCTGATGGGAAAGATCATTGCCCGCAGGGAAGGTACTGCCGCAAAGCGCGCCCTCATTCTGTGCATCATCTTCAACCTCTGCCTGCTCGGTTTCTTCAAGTACGCTGATTTCCTCATCAACAATCTCCGGGCGCTGGGACTCCGCTCCCTGCACCCCCTGAATATCTCCCTGCCCATCGGCATCTCGTTCTATACCTTCCAGACCATGTCCTACCCGATCGATCTCTACCGCCGGCAGACCACCGAACAGAAGAGCTTCATCAGCTTCGGTGCCTATGTCGTCATGTTCCCGCAGCTGATCGCCGGTCCGATCGTCCGCTATGTTGAAGTCGTGGAAGAACTCGGACACCGGACGATATCGCTCGATGATGTCCATGACGGCCTGCTGCGCTTCTGTCAGGGACTTGCCAAGAAAGTCCTTCTGGCCAATGCCTGCGGCGCGGTCTTCGAAGAGATCAGTGCGCTGCCTGATCCGGATATGTCCGTACTGACTGCCTGGCTCGGCATCCTGTTCTATGCCTTCCAGATCTACTATGACTTCAGCGGTTACTCCGACATGGCCATCGGTATCGGCAGGATCCTGGGCTTCCACTTCCCCGAAAACTTCAACCACCCCTATACAGCCGATTCGATCACGGACTTCTGGCGCAGATGGCATATGACCCTCTCCTACTGGTTCCGTGACTATGTCTATATCCCGCTGGGCGGAAACCGGAAAGGCCTTCCCCGCCAGATCCTCAACATCCTGATCGTCTGGTTCCTGACGGGTATGTGGCACGGGGCAGCCTGGAACTTCATTATCTGGGGTCTTCTGTACGGTATTGTCCTGATCCTGGAAAAAGTATTCCTGCTCAGATACCTGCAGAGATCCCCGAAGATCCTGCGCCATGGATATACCATGATCATCGTCCTGATCGCCTGGGTCTTCTTCGCCTTCACCGATCTCGGAAAGGCCCTGCACTACCTGAGCCTCATGTTCACCTCCCCGCACCTGTACAGCGGACTGACGCTGTACTACCTGCGTGACAATCTTACAGTGCTGGTACTTGCCGCACTCGCTTCCACCACGCTGCTGCAGAACTGCGGCAGACGCCTGCAGAAAGCCGCACCCTGGACCGTACCGGTTCTCTGTGTCCTCTGCCTGCTCATCTGTACCGCATTCATCGTGGATGCCAGCTACAATCCCTTCCTGTATTTCCGGTTCTGATGATGAAAAACACACTGAAGAAACTGAATCTGTTCCTGTGCAGTACGCTGATCCTCGGTCTGTCTGCAGCTTTCATCGTTCTTCCGGAACGGACGTTCTCGGAGAACGAAAACCGGATCCTGGCAGAAAAGCCCGAACTTACGGTAAAGAACATCTTCTCGGGTTCGTTCGATACGACGTTTGAAACGTGGTTTACCGATCACTTCCCCCTGCGGGATCAATGGATCGAACTCAAGGCATTTTCCAAGAAAACGACCGGATCCCTGGAAAACAACGATGTCTACTTCGCGGAAGACGGTTACCTGATCCGCCGTTTCCAGACCTATGAAGAACGTACACTGGTCCAGAATCTGGAGATGATCAAGGAGTTCTGCGATACCCACGAAGTCACCCCGAATGTCCTTCTGGTAAAGACGGCTGCCTGGACCCGCAGGGATCTTCTGAAATCCGGTTCCTTCAGCCTCGATCAGGATGCCCTCTGCGATCACATTGAAGATATCTCCGGGCTGGAGCTGATTCCGTTCGATACAGAGGCGGACCCCTTCTACTTCCGCACCGATCATCACTGGAACGCCTATGGTGCGTATCAAGGCTATAAAGCGATCTGTGAACACGTACTGCACAAAGAGCCGGAACCGTTCACCATGAACGTTGTCAGTCACAGTTTCCGCGGTACAATGTACTCCCGCTCCGGTGCCTTCTGGCATACCGGCGAGGATATCATCCAGCCCGTCAAGGAAGGAATGCAGGCCAGTGTTACCCTGGAAGACGGTACTGTCCACCCGGGACTCTTCTTCGAAGAACGCCTGCAGGAAAAAGACCAGTACATGTACTACCTCGACGGCAACCACGCCTTTGAGCACATCGAAACAAA
>JAFWJP010000089.1 GCA_017514645.1 Solobacterium sp.
AGCATCCGCATGCTATGATATAGGTATGGATACGATCAGGGATTATCTGGACTGGAGAGGGGATATTCCGTTTGAGGCAGTTGCCTGCAATGAAGTGGACAGTCTGATCTTCAGCGAACTGGTTTACACGGAAATGGACAGGATCTTCCGGGAGGGTATGAGCATCCGTGAGCTTTGTGAGGCCTATGAGGATGCCTGCATCAGCCAGGATGATTTCATGTTTGATCCGTATCCGCTTCTGAAGAAAGCTGCTGCTACAGCCCGTTTCGGGCCCGTAAAGCTGAGGGGATTCATCAACAGGATCAACGACAGGAAACGGATGCAGTTTGCGGCTGTAACGTTTGTAACGGGCTCTGACAGTATCTATGTGGCCTACCGCGGTACCGACAGTACGCTGACAGGCTGGCGGGAGGATCTGAACATGTCGCTGGGGAAGGCGACGCCGGGGCAGGTGACGGCGGCGATGTATATCGAAGATGCGGCTGAATATGCAGAAAATGTATATGTGGGCGGACATTCCAAAGGCGGCAACTTCGCGGTCTATGCTGCGGCGTTCTGCACGGAGGAAACCAACCGACACATCCGGCACGTATGGTCGCATGATGGCCCGGGTTTCCCGGATGACAATGCGCAGGATCCGGAATTCCTGAGAATCGCGGGAAGGACAACGCATTTCATACCGGAGGCATCCCTTGTAGGTATTCTTATGCGGACACCGGGAGAACGGATCATTGTCCGCAGCAATGCTTTGTCCTATCTTCAGCACAACCCGTATTCCTGGGGACTTCTGGGTTCGCGGTTCGATCACGTTGACGAACTGTCCGGGTTTGCCGGTTATGCTGAAACGGTCCTGGACAGCTGGCTGGGCGGTCTGAGTGTCAAACAGCGCCGTATGTTCATCGATACGGTCTTCAATGCACTGGAAGGTACAGGTGCCGCTACCGTGCAGGATATCCAGCAGAATCCGGTAAAGATCCTGGCTTCTTTCCGGGAGGAGATGCACAAAGCCGATCCGCAGATGCAGGAGGCTGTGTCTGATATTCTGAAACAGCTCTCGGCAAGAGGGTTTGAAGAACTGAAGGATACAGTCAGTGAAAAGCTGGGCAGGAAAGACAAGTGAGAGATCAGTGTGATTTCTTTGCCTGGCTGAGCCGTGTCTTTTGTAATGCAATGGCAGGGGATTTGCATTATAATTGATGGAGATATCGGGAGAGTACAGAATGAACCGACATAAGAACAGGGAAAAAGCAGTTATCTGCATTTATCAGGGACTGCTTGTGGAAAGAGATACAGAGGAACTGATCAACGACAGTTTCACGCCGGAAGAGCAGAAGGAAGACGCGTATATGATGCGTATCATTCATCGTGTTTTCGACAACAGGGAACGCTATACGGCTTTGATTCGGCCGCTTCTGGAGGACTGGTCGTTTGAGCGGCTGGGATACATAGAGCAGGCGATCCTGCTGTGCGGATGTGCCGAAGCGGATGAAGGAGAAACCGCGCTTCCGGTAATCATCAATGAAGCCGTGGAAATCGCCAAGACGTACGGAGATGATTCCTACCGGCTGATCAACGGTGTTCTGGATAAACTGTAAGAGGAGAATATGATCGACAGGATACATGATTTTGATGCGCTTCTGAAGGCGGAAACCGGTCGTCTGACGGATTCCAGGCTCAGGGAAGCGATGGAGTATTCTCTGCTGGGCGGGGGAAAGAGGATCCGTCCCAGGCTTCTGTACAGCGTTCTTTCAGGCTACGGTACAGATCCGGCTGCTGGTGATCCCTTTGCCTGTGCAATTGAAATGATCCATACCTATTCGCTGATCCATGATGATCTGCCGGCAATGGATGATGATGACCTCAGACGAGGCAAGCCGACCAATCACCGGATGTTCGATGAAGCAACAGCGATCCTTGCCGGAGACGGTCTGCTGACCTATGCGTTTGAAGTATGTATACGCAGCGAAGCACCGGCGGAGCAGATCGTCCGCAGCATCCGTCTGCTGGCGGAGTGCGCGGGTCCGGACGGAATGGTTCTCGGACAGGTCTATGATACGCTTGAAAGCTCGGAATCCACCGGCTGGGATCAGCTGAAGGCGATCCACGGGCTCAAGACCGGCAGAATGTTCGCTGCACCGCTGTCCATCGGTGCAGTTCTGTCCGGCAAAGAAGAAAATGTCATTTCGGA
>JAFWJP010000090.1 GCA_017514645.1 Solobacterium sp.
CCAAAACGTATAATGACAACGTTTTGGAGCGGAGGGTTTATGGAATATCAGAAGATTATCAACATAGCTGTAATTGCCCACGTTGACGCAGGCAAATCCACACTGGTCGATGCTTTCCTGAAGCAGAGTCATGTATTCCGGGATAATTCCAAGGTGGGGGAACTCATCATGGACAGCAATGCCCTGGAAAGAGAGCGTGGTATTACGATCTATTCCAAGAACTGTTCGATCCAGTACAAGGATTACAAGATCAATATTGTTGATACACCGGGGCACGCGGATTTTTCTTCGGAAGTTGAACGGATCATCAAAACGGTCGATACCGTCATTCTGCTGGTGGATTCCGCTGAGGGTCCGATGCCGCAGACACGGTTCGTTCTTCAGAAGTCCCTGGAATGCGGTCTTCGTCCGATCCTTCTTATCAATAAGATGGACAAGCCGGAAGCGAGAGCCACGGAAGTCATTGATGAAGTCTATGATCTGTTCCTTGATCTGAATGCGACAGATGATCAGCTTGATTTCCCGATCCTGTACAGCGTTGCGCGTGAGGGCGTTGTCCGCTATGACTGGGACAATGATACGAACATGGATATCGAACCGCTGTTCGAGACGATCCTGGCTCATACACAGGTCTATCCGGATCTGACGCAGGAACCTCTGCAGCTGCAGATCAGCGCGCTTGCCTATGACGATTATATCGGTCGTCTCGGCATCGGCAGAGTCTATTCCGGTGTGATCGATGAAGCGAAGATCTATGAAGTCTGCGACTCAGAGGGCAAGGACTACAAAGGCAAAGTCAACCAGGTGTTTGTATACAAAGGCCTGAACAGGGTCGCTGTACCGCAGGCACAGTGCGGCGAGATCGTCATCATTTCCGGTATTCCCGATATCTCCATCGGTGATACGATCTGCCCGGAGGGTATGGTTGAACCGATGCCGATGATCAGCATCGAAGAGCCGACACTGTCCATGAACTTCATGGTCAATGACTCTCCGTTTGCCGGCCAGACCGGTAAATTCGTCACTTCCCGGAATATCCGTGAGCGTCTGGAACGGGAACTGGAAGTCAATGTCGGACTCCGGGTGGAGGAAACCGGTTCTACGGATACCTTCAAGGTTTCCGGAAGAGGTGAACTTCACCTGACGATCCTGCTGGAACAGATGAGACGTGAAGGCTATGAAGTTGCAGTATCCAGACCGGAAGTCATTCTGAAGAAGATCGACGGCGTGACCTGCGAACCGGTCGAGGAAGTGGTCTGCGATGTACCGAATGAGTATTCCGGTACCGTGATCTCCGCCCTCAATATCCGCAAGGGAATGCTGCAGGACATGGAAGATGTCGGAAGCTATACGCGGGTGACCTATCTGGCACCGACGAGAGGTCTGATCGGCTACCGTACGGAGTTCATCAACAGCACGCGCGGTGAGGGAACAATGGTCAGGCGTCTGGCGGGGTATGAACCCTGGAAGGGTGATATTCCCCAGAGAGAGAACGGAGCCCTGATCTCAACGGAAACGGGCGGATCCATGACCTATGCCCTGTGGAACATCCAGGAAAGAGGACAGCTGTTCATCGATGCAGGTGTACCGGTCTATGAAGGAATGATCATCGGTATCGCATCCAAGAACCGGGATATGAACGTCAACCCCATCAAGAACAAGAAGATGACAGCAGTGCGTTCCACCGGCAACGATGAAGCGATGAAACTGGTTCCGCCGAAGATCCTCTCGCTGGAAGAAGCCATTGAGTTCATCAACGATGATGAACTGGTGGAGATCACACCGACGGACATCCGTGTCCGCAAGAAGTACCTGACCATGCTTGACAGAAGACGTCATATGCGTGAACTCGGCAAGGTCGAAGACGAAGACGACGAATAATTCAGCAAGTCCGGCAGCGCAAGGCGCCGGGCTTTTTATCTGTGTTAGAATAGGTACAGAATGTGAGGATAATACGATGGGAATGTTTCACGACAAGGTCAGAGACCGTCTGATCCGCTATGCCAGGATCAATACACGCTCGGAAGCGAACACGGGCAGAACACCTTCCACAGACAACCAGTACGATCTGGCGAGGGTCCTGCGGGATGAACTGATCGAGATCGGCGTATCCAATGTCTGGCTGGATGAAAAGAACTGCGTAGTATACGGAACGCTTCCTTCCACGATGCCGGACGGCGGGGGACGTTCGATCGGCTATGTCGCGCATATGGATACAGCACCGGATGCTTCCGGTACGGATGTGAAGCCGTGGGTGTTCGAGCACTATGACGGCAGTGATATTGTTCTGAACAAGGAACTGGATATTGTCATGCGTACGGCGGATTATCCGCATCTGAAGAACTATATCGGCCAGGATCTGGTCCTGACGGACGGTACGACACTGCTCGGCGGTGATGACAAGGCAGCCATTGCGGCACTGATGACGGC
>JAFWJP010000091.1 GCA_017514645.1 Solobacterium sp.
CAACAGTACCATACAGATTCTGACATGCGGCGCAGCAGCGAGAAACGGCAGCGATATCAAGAATGAATACCGTTCGGAAATTGTAGAGGATATCCGTACCTTTGACCGGGATGCGTTCGTAGAGAAGCTCTGTACGGCTGTTCTGAACAAACTCAATGCGTCATCAATGCCCAGCGGAACTTATCCGGTCATCTTCGAAAGCAGTGCGATGACAGCCCTGTTTACGGCATTCAGTTCCATGTTTTCCGGTGAACTGATCGCGAAGGGCATTTCTCCCCTGAGGGATCAGGCCGGAAAGCAGGTATTCTCGGAAAAGATCACGATCACGGATGATCCTCTGCGCCCTGAAGCAGCAATTATCTTTCCCTTTGATGATGAAGGCTGTCCGACATCGGCGAAGACCATTGTGGACCATGGTGTTCTTAAGACGATCCTGCACGATACCCGGAGTGCGTCCGGCATGAACACGGAAAGCACGGGCAACGGCTTCCGGGGCAGCTATGCATCGCCTGTGGAAGTTACACCGGTGAACTGCTGCATTGAACCGGGGGATCAAACACTAGATGAGCTTTGCGCGGATATGCGGGATGGGCTTGTCATCACTTCGCTGGCCGGTCTGCATGCCGGTGTCAACCCCGTCACAACGGATTTCTCGCTGCAGTGCTCGGGGTACACCGTCAAGGACGGCGTACGCGATCACAGCGTGACGCTGATCACCGTTGCCGGGAACTTCATTGAACTTCTGAAGCAGGTTGCGTCTGTCGGCAATGATCTTGACTGGCAGTACAGCACCATCGCAGCACCGAGCATCGCCTTCCAAGGTGTTGCGATATCCGGAGAATAAACCCGGTACAAACGAAGAAACCGACCGTTCACCGATCGGTTTCTTTCATATTTCATTGTATCAGCGGCCGGTATCCAGCAGTCCGGCGATTTCCCTGTTGACCATTTCAATGCGGGTCTTCAGTTCCCTGGCGGACATCCTGAGACCGCCATGTGCCATCACGCTGTTCTGGATCAGTCCGTCACTGGTCGCCGCAATAAAACGGTACTGTCCCTTCAGATCACTGGTGATCTTCTCAATATAGCTGTCCGCGGTCTGGTCCGCCCGGGTATATACGACGATCACATTTCTTCGTTCCGTCTTTGTACCGGTATTTCCCTGTACATGATATCCGTCGAAGACAATGATCATTTTTATCTTCGTATATGCCTGGTAATTGGCCAGGATATCGATCAGATGTTCCCTCGCGGACGAGAGATCCGTCCGCGCCTGTGTCTTTAATTCATCCCAGTCGTAGATCATGTTGTATCCGTCAACGATCAGGCATTCCGGCAGGTTTTTGGAGGCGATGACCTTTTTCGGCTTGTCATCAGGTTTTTCCTTCGGCTTCATGTGCTTTTTCTCATTGCGGTTGCGGCCGGATTCCCCCTCGGTCAGGTGTTTCAGATCTTCCTCCGATACATGGTAATGGGCACTGCGATAGGCCGAGGAATACGTTTCCTGCTTTTCCTGGATATGCATCAGTTCATCCGCTTCATCCCAGGGGACGTAATATCCGGCGCCGTGGCTGCAGAATACCGAACCGGCCGGATTGCGCAGATCGGATTCCGGATCGTAGCCTTTACGCTGGATGATCTCTTCACTGCTGCGGCAGGGCAGATATGCATCCGCCGACACTGTGAAACGGCCCTTGCCATGGGTATAGGCGATGACTTCCTGCTGATAGTTTGTCAGGGCTGCAGCCGGCCCTTTTCCATAGATCGTCACGGTCTCATCCGCGTCCTCGATCCGGATATCGCAGTTCTTCTGCTCAAGATCATAAAGCGCTCTGCTCAGGCTTTCCTTCGGCACACGGTATGTAAAGCTGTAATACGGTTCCAGAAGTACATTGTCTGCCTTCATCAAAGCCTGCCGCACTGCACGGGAAGCCGCCTGCCTGAAGTCGCCGCCTTCGGTATGGCGCAGTGATCCTTTCCCGGCTGTCAGCGTAATGCGAACATCCGTCAGCGGGCTGCCGGTCAGGACACCGCGGTGGTGTCTGGTGCGCAGGGCACTGAGGATGGCTTTCTGCCAGGCGGAGTTCAGCTGATCGGTGGGGCAGGTGGAATTGACTTCGATCCCGGATCCGGGCGGAAGCGGTGTGAGTGCAACATGGACTTCCGCGTAGTGACGCAGCGGTTCAAAGTGTCCGGCGCCTTTGACAGGTTCCGCTATGGTTTCCTTGTAGAGGATCTCTCCCGCACCGAAGGACACATGAATTCCGCAGCGCTCTTCGATCTTTCTCTGAAGTACTTCCATCTGGATGGCACCCATGATCCTTACCGTGATCTTTCCGTTATCGGGATCGATATTGATATCAAGCTGGGGATCCTCTTCACCAAGTTTCCGGCAGGTATCGGCCAGAGCCATGCGGTCTGCACCTTCCGGTACGATCAGCGTATATTCCATGAATGCGCTGAGCAGCGGTGTTTCCCCGTTGTCTTCAAAACCGAGTCCGCTTCCGGCCTCCGGAAGCGTCAGACCTTTGACCGTGCAGATCATTCCTGCATCCGCGGACTGTACGGCTTCATAGTTCCTTCCGCTGTAGATGCGGATCTGGTCTGCTTTGTCCGTATCGTTGATCTTCTGACGGGCATAGAGCGTACCGCCGGTAATGCGCATATGTGTCAGGCGTGTCCCCTGATCATCCTGGGAGATCTTGTAGACCTTTGCCCCGAATTCATCCGGATATTCCTTCTCTTCCGTCATATCCGCGATCAGATCCATCAAGGCTTCGATTCCCTGGGATTTCAGGGCGGAACCGAACAGTACCGGGAAGTATTTCCGCTCCAGGAAGGCCTGTCGAATGTCTTCTTCCGGGATGGCACCGCTCTCAATGAAGGTGTCCAGCAGATCCTCATCGCACATGGCCAGCTTTTCCGCAAAACCTTCATCATCCGGACGCAGGCAGCTTTCACTGCATTTCTTCTGGAGATCCTCCAGCAGTTCCTGTTCGCTGAAATGGGAGATGTCCATCTTATTGACAAAGATGATGGCTGGAATACGGTAGTGCTCCAGACACTTCCAGATCGTTTCGGTATGACTCTGTACACCATCCTGACCGTTGATCAGGATGACTGCTGTATCCAGTACGCTGAGCGCACGTTCCATCTCGGAACTGAAGTCCGCGTGCCCCGGTGTATCGATGACGTAGATCTCAGTATTCTTCCAGGTGAAAAACGCTTCCTTGGCATAGATGGTAATGCCGCGCTCCCGTTCCTGTGCATCGTAGTCCAGCACCGTATCCCGGTGATCGACCCGTCCCATCCGGCGGATCCTGCCGGAGAGGTAGAGCATGTTTTCAATGCATGTTGTCTTCCCGGCATCGACATGTGCCAGGATCCCGATCACGTTTTTTCTGCCTGTACGCATAACATGATAATATTACCATGAAAGAGAGGTACGGTTCATGAGATTGACAAAGGGGGATCGCATCCCGGAACTGACATTCTCCACAGCCTGGGAAAACGACATCAGGCTTTATGACAGACTGAAAGGAAAGACAGTGCTCTGGGTACTGCGCTATATCGGCTGTCCGGTCTGCCGGCTGGACATGCGTGACATTGCAGAGAAGTATGACCGGATCCGGGAGAAGGATGCTCAGGTATTCGTCGTGATGCAGAGCGATGCAGCGCACCTGAAACAGGAGCTGGATGAACACCCGGTTCCCTTTGAGATCATCAGTGACCCTGATCTCAGGATCTATGATCTGCTGGACATCCGGCCGGCAAAATCAACAGCAGCGCTTGTTGCCAAGGATCTGCTTCGTTCTGTGCGCAAAGTACGTGAAGCGTCCAGAGCTGGTTTTACCCACGGGGATTATGAAGGAATCGAGACCCAGCTTCCGGCACTGTTCATTCTGGATGAAACCGGTACGGTCCTCCATGCCCACTATGCCAGGAGTCTTGCGGACATGCCTTCGGCGGAAGAGCTGCTGGCACTGCTTTAAACCACAGAGATAGATCCGGTACACGATCATGCGATTATCCGTACATACCGGAAGGAATCGCGATACAATACAATCAGAAAGAGAGGCAATGTATGCTGACGAATGAAATCATCTGCCGGGAAGCGGAGGAACTGAAAGAATACACGAGATCATTGAGAAGAATGTTCCACGCGATGGCCGAACCAAGCAACCATGAATTCAATACAAGTGCACGTATCCAGGAAGGACTGAATGCGCTCGGTATTCCGTTTGTCAAAGTTCCCGGAACCGGGCTGATCGGTATCATCGATACCGGCAGGGAAGGCCTGCATCTGGTACTCCGTACGGATATCGACGCACTGCCGATGCCGGAAAACGAATGCAATCTGAAGGGTCCGCGTGTGGTTCGGAGTGAACATCCTGATACAGCCTGCCACGCCTGCGGACATGATGCCCATATGGCCATGTGCCTGACTGCCGGAAAGATCCTGATGAAGCACAAGGATGAGCTGAACGGCATTATCTATCTGTGCTTCGAGGAAGGCGAGGAAAACAATACCGGA
>JAFWJP010000092.1 GCA_017514645.1 Solobacterium sp.
CCGAAATGGGATGACATGCCGGGGGACCGGCGTCCGGAAAAGGGACTGCTGAAGCTTCGTGCGGGTATGAGACTGTATTCCAATGCCCGTCCCGCAACGATCTGGCCGCAGCTTGCGCCGGCAAGTCCGCTGCGCAGTGACATCGCAGCCAACGGCATTGATTTCATCATCATCCGTGAACTGACCGGCGGTGTTTACTTCGGAGATCATAAAACCGAGAATAACGGAACCGAGGATGTCGCGATCGATATCATGACCTATTCGGAACATGAGATCCGCAGGATCGGCAAAATCGGATTCGAAACGGCAAGAAAACGCCGGAAGAAGCTGACCAGTGTGGATAAGGCAAATGTACTGGATACCTCAAGACTCTGGCGGAAGATCATGCATGAGCTGAAGGAAGAATATCCGGATGTAGAATATGAAGACATGCTGGTGGATAACTGTGCCATGCAGATTGTAAAGAACCCGGCACAGTTCGATGTCATCGTAACGGAAAACATGTTCGGCGATATCCTTTCGGATGAGGCAAGCATGATCACCGGATCGATCGGCATGATCCCGTCTTCTTCTCTCGGGGATACAACGGTAGGCGTGTATGAGCCGATTCACGGCAGCGCACCGGATATCGCCGGGAAGAACATCGTCAATCCGACCGCATGCATTCTCAGTGCGGCAATGATGCTGCGATACAGCTTTAACATGGCAGAGGAAGCAGATGCGATCGAAGCAGCAGTCGGAGCGGTCCTCGACAAAGGGTTCCGAACAGCTGATAATCAAAGCGAAGGGTGCACCGTACTGGGCACTATCGAATTTACAGACAGGATTCTTGAAGAACTCTGATACGTATTAAAGGAGGCAACTATGAACGGTGCAGATGCAGTCGCAAAATGTCTCGAACTGCAGGGCGTAACAACGGTATATGGCTATCCCGGAGTTGCGATCTGTCCGGTATATGACAGTCTGATCAATACGAATATCCATGCGGTGCTGGTGCGCTCCGAGGCGAATGCGGCACATGCGGCATCCGGTGAAGCACGGATCTCCGGCAAACCCGGAGTCTGCATCTGTACGAGCGGTCCCGGTGCCACGAACCTGATTACCGGAATCGCAACGGCATATATGGACAGTATTCCCCTGGTATGCATTACCGGTCAGGTAAACAGTGATCTGATCGGCGGGGACGTGTTCCAGGAAGCAGATATTACCGGTGCAGCAGAAAGCTTTGTGAAATACAGTTATCTGGTGCGCAAGGCATCTGATATCCCACGTATTTTCAAAGAGGCGTTTTATATTGCCTCGACCGGACGCAGAGGCCCCGTGCTGATCGATATTCCGTTTGATATTCAGAACCAGGAACTGCGGAAATTTGAATGGCCGGAAGAAGTGAACCTGAGAACCTATAAGCCGACCTACTTTGGCAATCCGATGCAGATCCGGAAAGTCGTTACGGCACTGGAGAACTGCGAACGTCCGATCCTTTATACCGGAGGAGGCGTGCATCTCTGTCAGGCAAGAGAACTCGTCCGCCAGTTCAGTGAGAAATACAATATTCCGGTCGTTTCCACGATGATGGGAATCGGCACCATGCCATCCCTGCACCCGCTGTATATGGGAATGGCAGGCAATAACGGCAATCTCGCTGCGAACCGGGCGATCCATGATTCGGATACCGTCATTCTGGTCGGTGCCCGCATTGCGGACCGTGCGGTCAGTCAGCCGCAGAAAATGATGGCGAACAAGACGCTGATCCATATTGATGTCGACCCGGCTGAAATCGGGAAGAACGTAAAATGCGATCTGCCGATCGTCGGAGATGCGAAGGCGATCTTTGAAGAAATGATGAAACAGGAGATCCAGATGCCGGATTTCTCCGCCTGGGTCACAGAGCTGCAGAGCTGCCGGCAGAGAAAGAGCCGTCAGGTCGTTCCGGACAAGTATACGGATCCCGCTTACTTCGTCAATGAACTGAGCACCCATATGCAGGAAGATGCAGTATATGTGGCGGATGTCGGGCAGAACCAGATCTGGAGCTGTGCCAATGTCGTAATGCAGAACGGACGGTTCCTGACCAGCGGCGGCATGGGAACGATGGGGTATGCACTGCCTGCGGCGATCGGTGCCAAGATGGCAGATCCAAAGCGGGAAGTGGTTTCCGTCAGCGGGGACGGCGGGTTCCAGATGGCAATGATGGAACTGGCCACCAGCAATCAGGAAGGCCTGGAGCTCAAGCATGTCGTTATGAATAATGAGTCGCTCGGAATGGTGCGGGAAGCACAGAAGTTCAGCTTTGGCGGCCGTTATACGATGGTTGACCTCAAGGGCGGACCGGATTATGAACAGCTTGCGAAGGCCTACCGCATGAAATATCTGAAGATTGAAACGAATGCAGATGTGGAAACGGTAGTGCCGAAATTCCTGAAGGCAAAAGGAAGCGTGCTTCTGGAAGTGCTTGTGGATGAAGACGGCATCGTACGGAAGGGAGGAACGGTAAAATGAAGCGTATCTTTTCGGTACTGGTAGAAAACCGTTCCGGTGTTCTGAGCAAGGTATCCGGTCTCTTCGCACGCCGTTCGTTCAACATTGAATCCCTTGCGGTCGGCGAAACCAATGATCCGGAAGTCTCCTGCATGACGATCGTTTCATCCGGCAGTAAGCAGACGATGGAACAGATCGAAAAGCAGCTGAACAAGAAACTCGATGTGATCAAGATCAAGAGCTTTGAAAACTGGCAGAGTGTTACCAGAGAACTGATCCTGATCAAGCTCCGCTACAATAAGTCCAACCGGGAAGAGATTCTCAGTATCTGCACACTGGCAAATGCCGAAGTGGTCGATGCCGGCAAGCGGACGATGATGATCCAGATGTGTGATACCCCGGAAAAAGTACAGATGCTGCTGGATCTCTTGGCTGGCATCAGTATCGTTGAAGTTGCCCGTACCGGCACGCTTGCACTGCAGCGCTGTGTGGATACGGAAAAATGAAATATTTTCAGAAATATTTTCACGATTCTTTCTTTACAAATGAAAAAAGAAAGGTTACTATTTTCCCATATTGTTAAATATAAAAGAAATGCGCTCAACGGGGAGTGGCGATGAAACAGCCCGAAACAGAGAACTGTCGGCTGGTGCAAGACAGAATCGGAGTTCTGAGCAGATCACCCCGCAGCTAATTCGCTGAACCGGATCAGTAAGCGAATTCGGCAGACACCGTTATCAGAGTCTACGGGTTGAAGGACCCGGATGAGAGGTCATGGTCACATGACAAAAAGAGTGGTACCGCGGAAGAACAGGCTTTCGTCTCTTGGTGAGAGAAAGCCTTTTGTTTTTTTGGAGATGAATATGGTGACATTGGACAGGGTTTATCAGGCGGCATTTACATTAAAGGAAGTAGCACGGAAGACAGACCTGATTGCGGCAGAGAAGCTCTCCGCAGACGGCAATCTGTTCCTGAAGACCGAAAATCTTCAGACAACCGGCAGCTTTAAGGTCAGAGGTGCCTACTTCAAGATCTCCCAGCTGACGCAGGAAGAGAAAGAAAAGGGAATTGTGGCCTGTTCGGCAGGGAACCACGCCCAGGGTGTGGCGCTGGCAGCGACCCGGATGAAAACCCGTTCCGTTGTCTGTATGCCGGACAGTGCGCCGATCATGAAGATCGAAAGCACAAAGGCACTCGGTGCGGAAGTGTGTCTCGTTAAAGGAACCTATGATGATGCCCATGACAAGGCAGTCGAGCTGCAGAAAGAAACTGGAATGACCTTCATTCATCCCTATGATGATCCGGATGTGATCGCCGGTCAGGGAACGATCGGTCTGGAGATCCTGGAACAGCTGAGCGATGTTGAAGCGGTTGTCGTGCCGGTCGGCGGCGGCGGACTGATCGCAGGCGTAGCCTTCGCAATCAAGAGCCTGAAGCCGGAATGCAAGGTGTATGGCGTACAGGCAGCCGGCGCTGCTTCCATGTATAACTCCTTCCACGATCATAAACGGGAAGTGCTGGATCAGGTATCAACGTTCGCAGACGGCATTGCAGTCAAGAATCCCGGAGAACTGACCTTCGAAATGATCAATCAGTATGTCGATGATATTGTAACGGTCACCGAAGATGAGACTGCAGCAGCGATCCTGGCGCTGATGGAGAAACAGAAAGTCGTTGCTGAAGGCGCTGGAGCGGTTCCGGTGGCAGCTGTCCTGTTTGACAAGCTTCCGGTCCGCGGAAAGAAAACCGTATGTGTCGTATCCGGCGGCAATATCGACGTCAACATTCTCTCCCGTGTCATTACAAGAGGTCTTGTGATGAGCGGACGGAACACGACTCTCATGATCGCACTGACCGATAAGCCGGGTCAGCTGCAGGTCGTAAGTGAGATCGTTGCCTCCTGCGGAGCGAATGTCGTATCGGTCTATCATGACCGCAGTGATACCAACATGGCGATCAGTGACTGTTACCTGAGACTGGGTCTGGAAACCAGGGACCGGGAACAGATCAATGAAATCATCAAAAAACTGCATGAGGCGGGATTCAGCCGCGTCAAAGAGTATTCATAAAAAAGGGGAGATTGAACAATTATGGCAAAGGAAATTGCAACGAAAAAGGCACCGGCGGCAGTCGGACCGTACTCGCAGGCACTGCAGGTCGGACCGTTTGTATTCGCCAGCGGGCAGATTCCGCTGAATCCGGAAACCGGAGCGATTGAAGGCAGTACTGCTGCAGAGCAGGCAGAACAGGTATTCTGCAACATTGAAGCGGTTCTTGCGGAAGCAGGACTCTCAATGAAGGATGTCGTAAAAAGCACGGTGTTCCTCTGTGATCTGAAAGATTTTGTCGCAGTCAACGAAGTATACGCAAAGCATTTCGTACAACCGTATCCGGCACGTTCCTGCGTCGAGGTCAGCAATCTGCCAAAAGGCGCAATGATCGAATGTGAAGTAATTGCTTCAAAAGGGGAATAAAAAAAACCGGGTGCTCAGAGCACACCGGACTTGATCTGTTCGATAAACTGTCTTGCGACACGGGGCGTTCTGCCGCCGGCACGGAGCGCAAACGCTTCTGCCTTCTCGGCAAGCACCTCGTGGTCTTCGGAGATTCCGTATTCTTCCGCTAGGGCCTGAACGATATAGAGGTACCGGTTCTTGTCCGGTTTCTGGAACGTAACGATGAGACCGAACCGGGCGGACAGGGACAGCAGTTCCTGCCGGGTATCGCTCTCATGAAGATCGTCCTGGAAGCGGTCCGAAACGGATTCCTTGACAAGGTGTCTGCGGTTGGAAGTGGCTGCGATGATCGTATTGGAAGCCTGACGGCTGACGCTTCCTTCAAGGATCGCCTTCAGGGAAGCGAAGTTGTCATCGTTGGAAGAGAAACTGAGATCATCGATGAAGAGGATGAACTTCAGCGGCAGACTTGCCAGCTGTTCCAGTAGATTCGGGATGAAGTAGAGCTGATTGCGGCGGACTTCCACAAGCCTCAGTCCTGCATCCCGGTACTCATTGACCAGTGCCTTGATCGTACTGGACT
The DNA here is from genome assembly GCA_017514645.1 of Solobacterium sp. Classification (GTDB taxonomy): domain Bacteria; phylum Bacillota_I; class Bacilli_A; order Erysipelotrichales; family Erysipelotrichaceae; genus Bulleidia. Next base: position 5,518 of record JAFWJP010000092.1, read on the forward strand.
TGCCGGTTCCCGCATCCCCGTACAGCAGCATGTTCACCGCCGGCTGACCCTTCAGAAGTGCTTCAACATTGGCAACGACCTTCTGCCGCTCTGCCTCATAACCGGGCAGGTCGGAAAGGCGCTGAGGATCGGGATACTTGACCGGAACGAGTTCATCTCCGCGGAGCGTGAAGACGTGATAGTCGGCATACATGCCGTATCCTTTGCGGGAAACTTCTTCCAGCCTTGCCTGATAGGCTTCGGCCAGAGCAACCGGGGATGTCTTCCATGGCGTAAAGAATTCCACGGCCGGGAAGTTAAAATCCTCCAATGTAACCGCTGCCAGCTGATCAAGTAGCGAAAGTTCCTGTTCCAGGGCAGTATCGATTACCGGACTGGATTTCGAAACAGCCTTCAGCCGCACGGCGATATTCTCGCTGTGCAGCACCGCATGGGCAAGGTATTCGCTCCAGTTATCACCTTTGGAAAACAGCCGGGATTCAAACTCCGCACAGGCGTTCACAAAGGCGGAGTCATTGCCGGCACTCAGCAGTTCGTCGAATCTCTGAATGACCGGATCGTTGAGAAGATCACGGAATACTACCAGCGAATGCATGCGCATACGCAACAATTGAAGATCTACCATAAATTACCTCAGATATTTCTGAATCAGTATATTCTAAATTAACCGTAAAACAAAGGAGGACACTACTTCATGAAACTCACAGGATCCCAGATTTTTGTGGAAGTGCTCGTGGAGCAGGGTGTAGACACACTGTTCGGCTATCCGGGCGGTGCGGTTCTGAATCTGTACGACGAACTGTATAAGAATCAGGACCGGATACATCATTACATGAGTGCGCATGAACAGGGCGCAAGTCATGCGGCAGACGGATATGCCAGGGCAACCGGAAAGACCGGCGTGGTACTGGCGACCAGCGGCCCGGGTGCGACGAACCTGGTGACGGGTATCGCCACTGCATACATGGACAGTGTGCCGGTCGTAGCCTTTACCGGCAACGTCGGAACAGCAGGGCTTGGAAAGGATTCCTTCCAGGAGGCATACATCGAAGGAATTACGATGCCGATCACAAAGCACAACTACACCGTGCGCCATGTGGAAGAACTCGCAGACATCATGCGGGAAGCGTTCCGGATCGCCCAGAGCGGAAG
>JAFWJP010000093.1 GCA_017514645.1 Solobacterium sp.
AGCTTGGACGGCAGTACGGGAAAGAGCTCGGCGATGATTTCATACGCAATGTTACCGGAACGGGCGGGGAGGAAATGTACCGCATTCTGGAAGCGTATCTTGATGTGCCGGATGGTTCGGTCGTAGAGAAGGAATGGCAGAAGCGTTCGGTGGAACGGACGCGGTATGATGTACCGCTGAAGCCGGGGACGAGGGAACTGCTGGAGTGGATGAGTCAGCATGGCTATGTCATGGCTGTTGCGAGCAGTTCACCGATGCCGTGGATCATTCATTATCTGGATGTTACGGATACGGCACAGTATTTCCGTGCGGTGATCAGCGGCAGAGAGATCCCCAACGGGAAACCGGCACCGGATATTTTTCTGCGTGCCTGCGCGGAACTTGGGGCAGAGCCGCAGGAGTGCTGGGTGTTTGAGGACAGCAAGAACGGTGCGGCGGCAGGTCATGCGGCAGGATGCCGGACCGTGCTGATACCGGATCTGGTACAGCCGGAGGAGGAAACACGGAAGATCTGTGAAGTCTATGATTCCTTTATGGATGTTCTGGCGCTGCTCAGACAGGAGGAAGCGGAATGGAAACAGTGCTGATCTTTGTGAGTCACGGTACGCTGGCGGAAGGTGTTCGTTCGGCAGCGATGATGATGCTTGGGGAAGACGCGGATGTACGCTGCCGGTGCCTGAGTGAAGGAAAGGGAAGTACAGCGTTCCGTCAGGAAGTGCGCAGCGGTGTCCGGGATCTGAAGGACAGGCGTGTTCAGGTACTGTGCGATATGCTGGGCGGTTCTCCCGTCAGTATGACCTTGCTGGAACTGGAGGAGGCAGGTGCGCATGTTGCAGGCGTGTTCGGCGGACTGAATCTGGCGATGGCACTGACGGCCGTCATGAACAGAAATCATGAAGATGCCGGGGAACGGATCATCGCAGAAGGGAAGGAAAGCATTGCAGGAATGATGAATGTCATTGAGGAGAGCGAAGAGATATGATCAGTCTGTTCCGGATCGATGACCGGATGATCCATGGTCAGGTGGTTGTAAACTGGGCAAGGGCAGTTCCCTGCGAGGGACTGATTGCGGTCAATGATGCAGCGTCAGCGGTGGCACTGCTGAAAAAATCCTTTCAGTCGGCGGCTCCGGGGAAGAAGGTCTTTGTCTGGTCGAAAAAAGAATGGGAAGAAAAGAAGGACAAGGTTCTTGCGAGCAGGGACAGGTATTTTGTCATCACAAAGAACGCGATGGACATGCGGGATCTGCTGCTGGATCATCCGTTTGCCTGTAAACTGAAGGAGGTCTGTGTCGGGCCGTGCGCAATGCAGGAAGGTTCGGTGCATATCGGAGACAATCAGGCGCTGAACGCTGAGGAAGCGGCAGCTCTGGAAGAACTTCGGCAGGCAGGATGGTCGGTGGTATTCGCGCTCGTGAAGGAAAAACCGGTCGGAAGATGGGAAGATTTCCGGTATTTGTTCGGATTTGCTGATTCAGCGGTGAAATAACCGCTGTTTTCGTTATATGATTAGTTCATGAATCTTCTGCAGATCATCATAATCGGCATGATCGGCGGTGTTTCGGGCATGATTGCTCCGCCTGTAGGTACTTCCTGGGGAAACTACGTACTGGGAAGGCCTTTGATCGCGGCTCTGGTGATCGGCATGATCGTGGGGGATGTGCCGGGTATGATCATGATCGGCATCCCTGTGCAGCTGACGTGGATCCTGATGGTGACTCCGGGCGGAGTGATGAGGACGGATCTGCGTTCGGCTTCCTATGCAGGTCTTCCGGTCGGCTACGCTGCAGTGAAATGCAGCGGCTATGCATATGCGGTGCCGGCGGTACTGGTATCGGCGGTGATCTGCGGGTTTCTGGGAACGATGCTTTCCAGGCTGGAACTGAGGATCAACCGGCGGTTTGAACGTCAGGCGGTCCAGGCGCTGGACAGCGGAAGAACGGAACGGCTGCCGTACATCATCCAGGCCGGACCTTTGCTGAGTCATATTCTGATCTCCGGAACGATCCTTGCTGCGGCGATAGTTTGTCTGTCGCGGCTTTACGGGCTGTTTCTGGGGCTGGCATCATCCTGTGCGGTTCTCTCTGAGGCAATACGGTATACCGGTCTTCTTGTGCCTTTGTGGGGCTGTGCGCAGACAATACGGTCTACGGCGGAAGGTTACCGCTGGTATCTTCTTCCGGCTGCCGGCATGGTGCTTGGATATTTCGGTTTCCCGGTACCGGCTGCTGTGGCTGTTTCCTGTGTCCTGACGGCAGTCATGTGTCTGAGGATAAAAGAGGAGAATACGGAGGAGGAAATATGAAGCAGGTCTCTCAGGCAGTTCTGCGCAGATGTTTCTTCCGCTGGTTCTTCGGTTCGGCTGCGGTATTCACGCCGCAGCGGATGCAGACGCTGGGACTGGTATATGCCATGGAACCGGCGGTCAGGGATCTGTATCCGGAAGAAGAGGAATACAGGAAGCGTCTGAACAGCTACCGTACCCTCTTCAATACCGAAGTGCAGATCGGTTCGGCTGTCATCGGTATGGCAATCGGTCTGGAAGAAGACAGTGCGAACGGTTCCGGAATGGATGATGATCTGATGAGAACCATACGGAGCGGTCTGATGGGTTCTCTGGCCGGTCTGGGGGATGCGCTGCTGGTCGGTGCGCTGATCCCGCTGCTGCTGTGCATTGCGCTCGATCTCGGCCTGGCAGGGGCAGTTTCCTATCTTCTGGTATACGGTATCCTTGGGACCTGGCTGCAGTACCGGCTGTTCCTGCGGGTCTATCATCTGCGGGATGAAGGGCTTGCCTTCCTCTACAGCAGCCGGACAAAGACAGCTGTACGTATCCTGCAGCGCTGCGCGCTTCTGTGCATCGGGATCGCCATGGGGCACTACGGTCTTCCGGAGCATACGCTGCCGGGGCTTTCGGCAGGTATTCTTCTGGTATTGTGCGGCAGTCTGATCCTGAGGCGGACATCGGTCAGCGTGAGAGGTCTTCTGGGAATCTATACCGTACTGGCCTGTATTCTGACATTTGTATTCTGAATGAATTAGGCAGGGCTAACATCCTGCATCGATAAATCTGACAATTTCACAAATAAGGATTATAATAGGTCGTAAAGAAAAGAGGAGTTAATCATTATGCCACTTGTAACATCAAAGGAAATGTTCGAAAAAGCCTACAACGGAGGCTACGCAATCGGTGCGTTCAACGTGAACAACATGGAGATCATCCAGGGTATCACGGAAGCCGCAAAGGAATGCAACGCTCCGGTCATCCTGCAGGTTTCCAAAGGTGCGCGTGCCTATGCGAACCGCACATACCTGGTCAAGCTTGTTGAAGCCGCTGAGATCGAGACGGGTCTGCCGATCGTTCTGCACCTGGACCACGGTGATACATTCGAAACATGCAAATCCTGCATCGATGATGGTTTCACATCCGTCATGATCGACGCTTCCT
>JAFWJP010000094.1 GCA_017514645.1 Solobacterium sp.
CTCAACATAGTCATCGCTGTCAATGAACTGGATATAGGCCCCCTTTGCGATGCCAAGACCGCTGTTCCTGGCAGCGGAGAGTCCCCCGTTCACCTGGTCGATAACAGTGATCCGCTCATCCTCCGCAGCATATCTGTGACAGATCTCCGGGGATTTGTCCGTGGAACCATCATTGACAAGGATCAGTTCAAAATCCGTGTATGTCTGCGCAAGCAGTGACTCAATGCACTTGGAAAGATAGGCTTCCGTATTGTATACAGCAGCGATCACACTGACTTCAGGCATGGTTCAGTCTCCCTTTGACGGATGATATGACTTTCATACAGAGTTCTTCCTTTGTGACAAGAAGGATCACAAAATAGATGACCATTCCGGCAGCGATCTGCACCAGCGTTGCGGGAATCGACATCGGAAGCAGATCCCCGACTTTTGATACTGCTGCAAACATCAGAACGGATCCCAGGATATAAACAGCGTAGGATTTGTCCAGAAAGCCGATTTTAAGCGCTTTGCGCACCAGGAACAGCTGTACCAGCGTAACAGTGCATTCCGCGATCACACTGCCTACAATTGCCCCGTATGCCCCGTATTTCGGTATCAGCATCAAGTTGATCATGACATTGACCAAGGACCCGCAGATTACACTTGCAGAATACTCCCGGTACATGCCCGTCGGCACCATGTACTGCGTGCCCGTCACATCCGACATTGAAATGAAGATCATGACCGGACAGCCCAGCCATACCAGATTCCCGTTGATCGGCGCTGCATCAGGAGATGCATGCAGATAAAGAGCGATAAAGTTCCTTGCGATTGCCATCATGCCAAGACACATCGGAAACGACAGCAGGCAGGCGATCTTCATCGTCAGATGAATATAGTTTCTGGCCTTCTCTTCCCCGTCCGCATCATTGTAGTAGACATTCGTCATCCGCGGCAGCATCACCGTTCCGATGCTGGTAATGAAGTACAGGAACATCTTTACAAGGTTCATCGATGACATGTAGTACGTAACATGCGTTTCATTGTAGAGATAGCCGATCATCGGCTGGTCCAGCATCGTATAGACACTGATGGCGATGGTCGGAATGAACAGCTGCAGCGTTGCACGGAAATGATTCCTGTAGGCATTCTTCAAGGAGATCGGCTCCCAGTGAACATACTTTTTCAGCTGCGTGAACATGATGATCTGCCCGAAGCACTCACTCCCGGCATTGATCAGAATATACAGCCAGAGATCCTGCGGCTTCCGGCACAGGGACATGATCAGTACGACACCGAGTATCTTCACGGCCATATTCCGGATACTCGCCTTCCGGAAGTCCTCGATGCCGAAGAAGAACCATGTCACATCCAGCATTGTGGCGATCATCGTCAGCCCGGTCAGCTGCCAGTATACCCTGTTCTCATGCACCGTCAGGCTGACAAAGATGTAATAGGCCGCCATTGCCAGAATCATATTGACGACCTGCATCCAGAAGATCTCAAAGAATGAAGTATTCAGCTTCCGCGGATCATTGCGCACTTTCGCGATTTCCCGGTTGCCGTACTTGTTCACACCCAGGATCCCGAACAGGATGAAAATATTCATCAGCGATCCGGCATGATTGTAGATACCCAGATAATCCGCTGTGATGTGCTCCAGCGTATACGGAACCAGAATGAACGGTATGACAAAACGAACGATCTGGTACAGAACGTTGTAAAGGTAGTTTTTGATGAGCTTACTGTCCATAGACGGCATTATACCACGAAGAAAAGATGGTTCAACCGATCAGGGAACCGCAGACCTCCAGTGCCCTTTCCGTAATGGAATCCATATTGTAGTAGCGGTATTCCGCCAGTCTCCCCAGCAGATGAACATTGGGGATATCCTTCAGCAGTTCTGCATAGCGCGCGTACTGTTCCTTCGACGCATCCGTGAATACCGGATAGTACGGAACCGTACCCTTCTCACCATTCCTGCTGTAGGCATAGGGATACTCGACAGCGGAAGCCGTCTTCTCCGGGCAGCTCTCCATCATCATGCCGTAGTCCGAGATCCTGGTGAACGGATGAATCTCGGCCGGTGTCGGATAATTCACGGTTGCGGCCGGCTGGAAACCTTTCGTTTCTTCCTGAACATCAAACTCCAGGCTGCGGTACGGAAGATCACCGTAGCGGTATTCCAGAAGCTGGTCCACAAGACCGGTATAGATGAACTCCCCGGTGAACGCTTCACCGTCATAGAGAACCTGATGTTGTTCTGTATCGATGCGGATGTGTTCCATGACATCACAGCCGGTCACGACCGTAATGCCGTCATGATCGAGCATACACTTAAACATCGCTGTATATCCATCCTTGGGCATCATCTGGTACGCATCCTGGAAATAACGGTCGTCATAGGACACATGCACAGGCACTCTGGCTGTCACTGCCGGATCGATCTCTTCCGCACCGTATCCCCACTGCTTCATCGTATAGTACTTGAACACATGCTCAAAGATATACTCCGCCAGCTGATTGATTGCCGGATCTTCGTTCTTCCGCAGTTCCAGGATCGGTACTTTCCGTTCCATGCCGTAAGCCTTGATCAGCTCTGTCTTGAGATGATCCGCTGTCTCCGGATCAAACAGCTTCTCAATGGATGTCAGATTGAACGGAATCGGCACCGTCTTTCCCTCGATGTATCCAAGAACACGATGCTCATACGGATACCAGTCCGTGAAACGGGAGAGGAAATCCACAACATTTCCGTTGTTGGTATGAAACAGATGCGGTCCGTAGACATGCCGTCTTACGCCGTTGTCATCATACGCATCATAGGCATTGCCGCCGATGTGATCCCTTTTTTCCAGTACCAGAACCTGTTTTCCTGCTTCTGCCAGGCATCGTGCTGATACAGCACCGGCATAGCCTGCACCGGCAATGATCACGTCATACTTCATATTCAGTTCCTCTCCCGGTACATTTCCGCGTAATAGTTCTGATACTCACCCATGATGATGTGCTCCCACCATTCACGGTTGTTCAGATACCAGTCAATGGTTTTCCGGATTCCTGTCTCAAAGGTATATTCCGGCTTCCAGCCCAGTTCGGCCTCGATCTTTGCCGGATCCATGGCATAGCGCAGATCATGTCCGGGACGGTCCTTGACAAAATGAATCAATGATTCCGGCTTGCCCAGAGCTTTCAGGATCGTCCTGACAACCTCCAGGTTCGATTTCTCGTTGTGTCCGCCGATATTGTACACTTCCCCGCTGCGGCCTCTGCGCACGATCATGTCGATGGCATTGCAGTGATCCGTCACATACAGCCAGTCACGTACATTCGCGCCGTTTCCGTATACCGGCAGGGATTCATCTGCCAGCGCTCTGGAAATCATCAGCGGAATCAGCTTCTCGGGAAAGTGATACGGACCGTAGTTATTGGAACAGCGGCTGATCGTCACATCCATTCCGTAGGTTCTGTGATAGGCCAGCACCAGCAGATCCGCGCCTGCTTTGGACGCAGAATAAGGAGATGACGTATGCAGCGGTGTATCTTCACGGAACAGCAGATCAGGCCGGTCCAGCGGCAGATCACCGTACACCTCATCCGTAGATACCTGGTGATACCGCTTCACACCGTGTTTTCTGCACGCATCCATCAATGTCTGTACACCCAGAATGTTGGTCGTGAGGAAAACACCGGGATCTTCTACGGAACGGTCTACATGCGTTTCCGCCGCGAAATTGATGACATAGTCGAAATGCCCCTCTGCAAACAGCTGATCAACAAACGCCCGGTCACAGATATTTCCCTTCACAAACCGGAAATTCGGGGCATCCATGATATCCTTCAGGGTTTCCAGATTCCCGGCATAGGTCAGAGCATCCAGGACAACATATTCTTCATCAGGATACCTCGGTACCATCGTCAGAACATAGTTTCCTCCGATGAACCCGGCCCCTCCTGTTACCAGTGTCTTCATAGTTTTTCTTCCTTTCTGATGCGTTCTTCTTCCTTCCGCATCCCGGTTTCCAGCGCTGTCTCCGCCTTCCATCCTGTGAGTTTCTCAATTTCCGAAACATCCAGAATGTTGCAGCCGACAACGGTATCCTCGCTTCTGTCCACGATGCGGACAGCTTTGCCGGTGATTGTTTCCGTCATCCGGATCAGATCACCAAGTGATGTTCCTTTCCCGCTTCCTACATTCAGTACACCTGAGGTCCCCTTCTGTATCAGCAGGTCCACAGCCCTGCAGAGATCATCAATGTAGAAATAATCCCTTACTGCATTCTTTCCGGAATACAGCAGGAATGTTTCCCCTTTCAGCGCTCTGCGGATCAGGATAGGAATCACACCCTGGTTCTTATTGGGGTCCTGCTTCCCTCCGTAAGGATTGGACAAGCGCAGGATCAGCGAAGAAAACGGATATTCCCTGATCATGTCTTCCAGCATGACCTTGGACTTTGCGTACAGTGAGCCGGGATTCAGCGGTGTATCTTCTTTCACCGGAACCGGTGAACTGCCGTATACGGTTCCTCCGCTGCTGAAGAAAATCAGACTGCGGATCCGGGAACGTTCCAGTTCATTCAGCAGAACAGCATACTTCTGTTTCAGCTGCAGGAGCGCAGTCGTTTCGTCCCCGGTATCCCGGTTGCCGATCATACCGATGGCATCGATCACAACCGCAGCCTCAAGTCCCAGACCGTCTCCGAATCCCTCCCGGAAACAATCGCGCTCAAAATAGCGGAATCCGCCGTCATGATACGGTGTATTGATTCCCACTGCTGTCACATCGTATTTGTCCTGCAGTCCCAGTGCCAGATTATAGCCGAGATATCCGCAGCCGAGTATTACAACTTTCATCCTCATCCCTTCCGATAGGTCGTCTGCACGTTTCCGGCGATGATCTTCCGCAGATGCTCACCGTAAGCAGACTTGCCGTACTGCTCCGCTGCCCGGAGAACTTCCTCTTCCCCGATCCAGCCGTTGTAGAAAGCAATTTCCTCCGGAACGGAGATCTTGATTCCCTGCACGTCTTCTACAAGCTTGACATAGTTGCCCGCTTCCGCAAGCGATTCGATCGTTCCTGTATCCAGCC
>JAFWJP010000095.1 GCA_017514645.1 Solobacterium sp.
ATGCCTGTTCCGACAAGGAGGATCATTGTAGGCCATCCCCACACTATGTTGTTGAGAAAACTGTTGACTGATTCTATCACCTGCATGGCAATGTCACACCTTTCTTACGATCTCGCGGGACCTCCCGCTTATTGCAGTCATTATACTATCAGACTAAAGTAGTGAGAAGTACAGAAAAAAGAAACGGATCCGGTAATCCGGATCCGTAATGCAGATTCTGTGATGCGTAAGCTTATTCGGTGACTTCTTCTTTGGCCTCAGCTTCTCTCTTCCTGAGAGAGAACAGGCCTATCATTGCGCCTGCAAAGCTCAGCGGGACCATCAGGGCATACATTCCCTTGTAGGGGTTGAGACCGCTCTTCTCTATGAAGTGGAATATCGCGCTGCCTCCGAAGTCCGCCAGAAGCATTGCTATGACCGATACAGTGGATCTCAGCGATGTCTGAGCCGATACCTTGAGTCCTTCCGGAGCATGCTCAAACAGGAACTTGGACATACCGATGATTATGGGTACCAGCATCGCGCCGTTTAGGACCATCGTCCACATGAGAACGGTGGCGTTATTGGTAAGCGCGCAGACCGTCCAGCGGAATGTCCCGACAAGGAGCACCATGACCATGGAGCGTTCAAGGCCGATGCGTTCTAGCCATCTCTTTCCAGGACCCAGATGGAACGGAAATTCGGAGAAACCGAGTATCGCATGCGCTATGCCGATCATGGTGAGCGTGCCGCCCAGCGACTGTGAATAGTTGCCGAAATATGTGTTGTTTGTGGTGCCGGCGAGAGAGTAGATGAAGAACATAATCAGGACGTTGCGTACCTGGCGGTCCTTCAGGATGCTGTAAACGCTCTCATTGCTCTTGGGCTCGTTGGGGGAAGCAACCACCCTCATTGTGTTGGGAGATACCGGCAGTGTCAGGCCGGATATGAACGTCGCGATGTAGCATACGATCATTATCGGGAAGATGGTGGCGATGTCACCGTTGAGAAGGAAACCGGAGACATAGGACATCACCGAGTAACCGAGAGTCCCCATCCAGCGCATGGGCTGATAATCCCAGCCGCGCAGCTTGGCCTGTTCCATCGCTATGGTGTCATATACGCTTCCTAGAGGTGTTGCTATGATGCTGTAGAGGAAACGGATTAGAACAACAAGAACTGCGTTCCTTATCACCATGAAGATGCAGAAGACCGTGATGGTGAATATGTATCCGATATCCATAACAAGGTTCTTTGATTTTGCTCTGTCGGCGATCCTTCCCATTATAGGCAGAGTGAACAGAGATACTATCTGAGTCACTCCGTTGATGACTCCCAGAGTCTTTACCGGAACGCCTATCTCGGTGAGATAAAGCCCCATGAAACTTCCGTTCACTGCGCCGCCACAGAATACGATTATATAGAAGATATAGAACCGCCAGGGACTTTTCGGGTTGTCTCTGAAAGTCCTGAATTTCTCAAGCATTTGATGCCTCCTGTTCTGAACTGTTTCCTTTCCTGATCGAAGTGAGTCCCATTATGATACCAAGAATGTTAAGCGGGATAAGACATACATACAGCCCTCTGATCGGGTGTTTGCCCAGAAGTTCGAACAGATGGAACAGTCCGCTTCCGGCGAAGTCGTTCACCAGAACTGCAATTACCTGTACGGAGTGTCTGAGGGTCGTCTGTGCTGTGACCTTGAGATCCGCGGGAGCATGATCATAGAGGAACTCTGCAAGGCCTATGATGACAGGCACCAGCTGGATGCCGTTGAGAGCCATCGTCGCGGTGAGTACCCACGGGTCTTTCGTGAGAGCGCAGACAGCCCAGCGGAAGACGCCGACAGAGAGCACGACCAGCATGGATTTCTCCACTCCGATGCGTTTGAGCCACCTTTTTCCCGGCCCGAGATGGAAGGGAAGTTCCGAAAGTCCCAGTACGGCATGAGCTATGCCGATTATAGCGTAGTCACCGCCGAGCTCCTTCGTGTAGTTTCCGAAGTATGTATTGTTGACGGAACTGGACAGCGAGTAGATGAAGAACATGATCATTACGTTCCTGACCTGCCTGTCCTTAAGTACCGACAGCACTCGTTTTGCGTCTGATTCCTTGGCTTCATTCGGAGAGACTACCACGCGTTCGACTATGGTCGATCTCGGAAGCAGGAGCGCCAGGAAGAGCGTCATGGAATAACTGACGATAAGCATGGGGAATATAGCTGAGATATTGCCCTTGAGTCCGAAACCGGACGCAAAGGACATGATGGAGTATCCGATCGTGCCGCTCATCCTTATGGGACCGAACTCCCAGCCGTTCTTCCTGCAGTACTCCATCGTGATGGCTTC
>JAFWJP010000096.1 GCA_017514645.1 Solobacterium sp.
TCCGCTACGCAGCCTTGTCTTCCAGCGTAAAGCCTTCCGCCGCCGCACTTTTCTGCAGATGTGCCATGATCAGCTGTTCCGGCACCTTGGCAAAATCAAATCTCTGGCAGCGGGAAATGATCGTCGGCAGCAGTTTCTGCGGATCGGTCGTGGCAAGAATAAAAATAACATGTGCCGGCGGTTCTTCCAGCGTCTTCAGCAACGCACTCGCTGCGGCATTGGACAGCTGATGGACCTCGTCAATGATATAGATCTTGTACCGGCTCATCATCGGCGCCAGCTGGGCACGATCGATCAGATCCCGGATGTTTTCCACGTGGGTTTCGTTCGCCGCGTTGATCTCGACAACATCCTGATGCGTGCCTTCCGCCACCGCCCGGCAGCTTTCGCAGTGTCCGCAGGGCGCCTCTGCCGGATTCTCACAGTTGACCGCCTTTGCGAGCAGGCGGGCCATCGTGGTCTTTCCGGTGCCCCGCGGACCGCAGAACAGATACGCATGCCCGGTTTTCCCGGATTTCAGCGCATTTTTCAGCGATCTGACCACATATTCCTGGCCGACAACTTCTTCAAAGGTCATCGACCTGTATTTCTGATACAGTGCTTCGTTTGCCATTTTGATATACGACCTCATTAGACATTATAGCAAAAATACCGGTTTCTTTTTGTCTGCCGGTATCTTATTCATTGTTTTTTCGGAAATCTTCCCGTTTCCGCTTCGGTTTTTTTCTTTTTTCTCTGAAAAACTCTGTCAAAATGGTGGAACACGGTTCTTTCAGGATTCCGCTCTCGATCTGCGGATGATGATTGATGTGCTTGATCAGCCGGATATTGACAAGACTTTCGATCGCTCCGCCCTTCGGATCGTCCGTTCCGTAATACAGATTGCGGATCCGCGACAGCACAATGGCTCCGGTGCACATCATGCACGGCTCCAGCGTGACATAGAGATCACATTCATCCAGACACCACGTGCCCAGTTTTCGGCTGGCTTTCTGAATCGCCAGCATTTCGGCATGTGCATTGGCCTGCTGGTTCTTTTCCCGCAGATTGTGCGCTCTGGCAATGACCTTCCCGTCCTTCACCACGACCGCGCCGACCGGCACTTCATCAATGGCTCTGGCTTTCTCCGCTTCCTTCAGCGCCAGTTTCATGAAGTATTCTTTTGTGTTCTTTTCTTCTGCCATGATATAAAAAGCGGCACACGCGCGCAGAGGTCCTTATGGCTGCTTCCTTCCGGATCTGACCAGGTTCGTACATGCACGCTGTACCATACGTATTATAAAGGACTTTTCTGTTTGTCACAACGCCTATTTTTGTTTCACGTGAAACAAAGAAAAAGGCGGAGAGCTCTCTCCGCCTTCCGGAATCAATCAATTACAGAGCGTTTTTCTTGTCTTTGACCGGAACCAGAACTTCCTGACCGCCCATGTAAGGACGCAGAGGTTCAGGAATTCTTACAGTGCCGTCAGCCTGCAGGTTGTTCTCAAAGAACGCGATCAGCATACGAGGCGGCGCTACGACTGTATTGTTCAGTGTGTGCGCGAAGTAGCTTCCCTTTTCGCCCTTGATACGGATTCCCAGACGTCTTGCCTGTGCATCACCCAGTGTGGAGCAGCTTCCGACTTCGAAGTACTTCTTCTGACGAGGAGACCACGCCTCAACGTCGCAGCTGTTGACCTTCAGGTCAGCCATATCACCGGAGCAGATCTGCAGTGTACGTACAGGGATGTCCAGCGTACGGAAGAACTTTACAGTTGTGCTCCAGAGAATGTTGTACCACTTCTCGGAATCTTCCGGTTCGCAGATGACGACCATCTCCTGCTTCTCAAACTGGTGAACTCTGTACAGACCGCGCTCTTCAATACCATGCGCACCGACTTCTTTTCTGAAGCAGGGGCTGTAGGAAGTCAATGTATAAGGGAGATCTTCCTTTTTCAGAATCTGTCCCATGAAACGTCCGATCATAGAATGCTCGGATGTACCGATCAGATACAGGTCTTCGCCTTCGATCTTGTACATCATGTTTTCCATTTCCTTGAAGCTCATAACACCCTTGACGACATCGCCATGGATCATGAACGGCGGAATGAAGTATGTGAAGCCTTCATTGATCATGAAGTCTCTCGCATAGGAAAGAATGGAAGAATGCAGACGTGCTACGTCACCCATCAGGAAGTAGAAACCGTTACCGGATGTGTTGCCGGCACTCTCTCTGTCCAGACCGTCCAGGGACTCCATGATTTCTGTGTGATACGGAATCTCCCAGTCCGGAACGACCGGCTCGCCGAAGCGCTCGATTTCAACGTTCTCGCTGTCATCGACACCCTGCGGTACGCGCGGATCCATGATCTGCGGGATCGTCATCATGCGGACCTTGATGCCTTCTTCCAGCTCTGCTTCCTTCGCTTCGAGATCAGCCAGTTCCTTTGCCAGCTCAGCGACCTTCGCCTTTGTCGCTTCTGCTTCGTCAAACTTCTTCTGGCCCATCAGCTTGCCGATTTCCTTGGAAAGCTTGTTTCTGTCACCTCTCAGTGCGTCTGCCTTCGTCTTCGCATCACGGAACTCTTTGTCCATTGCTGCGACTTCGTCGACAAGCGGAAGCTTTTCATCCTGATACTTCTTGCGGATGTTCTCTTTTACGAGTTCCGGGTTGTCTCTGATCAATTGAATGTCAATCATAATGTTTTATCTCCTCCTGATAAAATAAAAATCGCCCGACATAGGGACGATAATCATCGCGGTGCCACCCTGCTTACACAATTGTTTCACGTGAAACAATTGTATCACTTTCTTGCGGATAACGGCGCAGCCGGAAAGTATTGGTTTCACTCCGGGGTGGAATTCTTTCTGATTTTCTATCGGCTCCCATCAAAACACCGAATTTTCTTCAGAAAAGCGCAGAAATACTAAGTCCCATCGCTGATTTCATCTTTAATTGTAGGCAAGGCTTCAGAAGTTTGTCAAGGCTCTTTGAAACATGATAGTATGAAGCGGAAAGAAGGAAGATCTCTTGAAAAAAAGTATACTTATTGTCGCTCTTTCCCTGGTCCTCTGCGGTTGTTCGGCATCCGGTCAGAATACGCCGGAACCGACCGCAACGAACGGTCCTCCGGTGCCGAAAGATGAAATCACAGACGAAGAAAAAACCCTGCGCATGATCCAGGAATGCATTGATGACTATAACAACAATATGATCGCGGATCGTGAAGAATACTTCCAGACGGATATCCCGTCATTGCCGCTGGAGCTGTCCGCTCTGCCGCAGATCACGTCCCTGGATGATCTGGAGCCGTATGAAGAACCATACGCAACGGCCTTCTTTACCGGTCTGCAGCAGCTCGATGAACGGTACAGCGTCATATACCGCGTCTACCGGCCGAACAACGGGTCTTTCTGGGCCAACGGGTCCATTGAATTCCGCATTGATCCGGAGAAAGTGACCAAGGATGACAGCCGCTTTACAGAATACCGCGATGCCCTGTACTGGCTGCTGCCGAACGGGAGCGCTGCGCTGAAATACCTCCACGGCCTTGATGTTGAACTGGCAGAAGACAGCACAGACGGTATCTACCACGAAGTATTTTCCATCGGAGACACGGATATTCATTCCATTGATGCGCTGCGGGCGTATGCAGAACAGTTCTATGACAGGTCTTTCCTGGAAGCCCGGTACTACACTGCGTCCTTCTATTCCTCCCTGCCGGTGTACAAGGAAGAGGGCGGCAAGCTGTACTGCATCGAAAGCGATCTCACCTATGCTTTCACACCGGAATATGAACCGGCTTACATCATCGCGGCATCAGACGACAACGGCATTGTCACTCTGAATCTGCTCTCTTCCGTCATGGGATCCCTGCAGCCGCAGGTCAGGGAAGTGATTCTGCGGCGTACCGAGTACGGATTCATCCTGCCCGGCGAGACGCAATGATATATGTGATTTGTTTCACATATATAGGGATAACAACAGCCTCCTGTACGGAGGCTCTTTTCTTTACGGATTTCCGACGATTTCCAGAACAGCCGGGATATGCTCTGATTCCATTCCGGCATTCTGCTGTGCTTCCAGGTCAACCCGTATGGTCTCGGCCTGACCTTCTCCGAGAGCAGCCAGGATCCCGAACAGCCGGTCGCATTCTTCATACTGTCCGCTGTACAGCAGTGCATACGCCAGATTGAGGTTTGCCAGAACCTGATCCGGCTGTATCTGCACTGCAGTACGGGCGTCTCTCAGCGCCGCGCTGTAATCACGCAGGTGAATGAGCTCATAATAGGATCGCCAGGCGTGGTACTGCGCGCTGTGATAGTTTCCCAGCTCTGCGTATATTGCTTCATACAGGTGCAGACCTTCTTCAAAGAAAGCCCTCGAAGATTCCAGCGTTCCTGCCTTGAAGGCATTTTCGCCCCGGTTGAGCAGGGATACGGCATAGACCGCTGTCCCGGACGGACTTCCGCTCAGATGCCGGTAGTGCTCGGCCGCAAGTGCGTAGTACTTGTCTGCTTCAGCGTAATCACCCTGTATGTTCCGGCAAAGACCGTGATTATTGTACAGATTTCCCACCATCAGCTGGTTGTTCAGATTATCAGTATCCAGCGCAAAGATCTCTGCGGCAGACTCCGCCTGCAGATATCTCTCGTCTGCTTCTGCGAATCTTCCTTGGTCCATACAGCAGGCGGCGAGTACAGACAGCGTCTGTACCAGGCTGCGGCGGTTCAGAAGCGTCGCCGGCAGAAGCCGGCATTCCTCCGCCGCTGTATTCAGCCGTTCTTCCGCTCTGTCATACTGCCCGGAACGGTACAGCAGGACGCCGTAATTGTAGTTTGTTTCCGCCGCGGCAGCAATTGCGTCCGCGGTTTTCTCCGTACCCTCCAGAACGCCGAGGCTCTTTTCGAAGCATTCCGCCGCATAGGCAGTATCACCTGTACTTACCGCATTGGCACCGGCATTACCCCACGTTCTGGCCAGGATGACAGGATCCACGTCCGTATTATGCATTGCGTCCAGCGCTTCTGTATAGGCTATGGCTGCGGAATCGTAGTTTCCTGATGCGTGATAGATCGTCGCCTTGTTGTTAAGGGCCGACACAAGGGCAGCCTGGGCTTTGGCAAAGCCCGCATCAACCAGCCCCCGGTAGATCTCCATGGCCTGTTCTTCTGCGTTCAATGCGTCCTCATAGCTTCCCAGCACACTGGACGCATTCGCCAGTTTTTCGTAGTTCGCCGCAGCTTCAAACTCCGCGTATTCCTTGTCCGTGGAAAGACGGATGATCCGGTTGATATCCTCGGTGTTCTCCTTGAGCAAGCCGGCGATCCGTCCGTAGGCACCGGGGATATTGGTCAGTCTGTCCGGCAGTTCATACGTCAGGGCATTCAGGATCTCCATGGATGCCTGTTCATGGGCTGCCGCTTCATCCCGGTACAACTGCGCCTGCCGCATCAACAGGAACGATACACAGCCGACCGCAAAGAAGCCTGCTGCTGCAGCCGCTGTACGTACAACCAGGTTCCTGTTCCGGCGCAGACGGTGCTCCCGGAGCAGTTCATCCTCCGGACAGCCGGCAATGTCCGCTATGACCCGGAGCAGTTCCGTCTCCGCCTTGGCAAGCATCTTCTTCACTGAATTGCCGGGTGTGCGGATATCCAGGGTTCGCTTTTCAATCCCGGGGATCTTCTTCAGAGAAGGTGGAAAGGAAGTTTCCGGATCGCCGGTGATCAGAAGCGGATAAATATGCCCTGCCCGGCCGCGTTCAATAAAGACAACCACTTCCCTGTCCACCCATTCCGAAAACGGTGTATCTGTAGAACAGACCACGATCAGGCAGTTGGTATTCTGGAGCGCATTGTCGATGGTCGCCGTCAGAACCCGGCTGACAGACAGTTCTTCGGTATCCCGGAAAGCCCTCTTTACACCTTCATAGCCTCTGTTCCGGAGGGAATCCGGCAGTTTGTAGCTTTCAATCAGGTTGAAGAGCTTCTCGGTGATCTGGCTGTCGAGGGGCTTATGGCGGTAGCTGAAGAATACATCATAGTCGTAGCTCATGATCTGCTGCCCTCCTCTCCGTCAAGAAGGTCCTCCAGACCCAGTTCATACAGGGACTGCCGGGCATGTTCCACAGCTTCCTCGATGTAGACGAGCGCTGCAGGATCATCCTTGAACCGTTCGGGCAGCTCGTTCATCGTCCGCTGTACGATTTCCGCACTCAGGGTTGTCTGTTCTTCAGCGATCCTGCCTTCTGCCCGGGCAATCTGCCCGAGGCGCAGGAAAACGCCTGCTGTACTGAGGCAGATGACTGCGGCTGCGACCAGGATTGTACGGGCCGTTCTGCGTGCACGTGCCCGGTGCCGCTGTTCCAGTGCATCCGGGTGAAGCCCGAGCACGGACGCTGTAATGCGCACGGTCTCATAGCGCAGCAGCTGCTTTCTGCGGGCCGGTGTATCGGCTCTGAGATCCGCCGCGACGGGCTCTATGGTCTCTGTACGCTCCACCACCGTCATGTCCGGCATGATGTACTGGACGACTTCGTGTTCGATGAAGCTCGGCGGGAAGGCTTCGGCGGGCTCTCCGCGGACAATGACCGCAATGATGCGGTCCTTGCCGGATTGTTCACGGAAGTAGTCCAGA
>JAFWJP010000097.1 GCA_017514645.1 Solobacterium sp.
AACAGTACCCGAAGGCATTGTAGCAGCCGCTGTAGACGAAATACGGATCATCTGAAGCCATGCAGGCCAGGAATGCCGCAAAGTTCGCGTCTTCTTCGCTGGCGATACCCAGGCGGTGCGCGGCTTCGTGGGTCATAGTATAGGGCATGACTGCCGGCGGTACACTCTCCGGTACGCCCGCTTCTCCTGTCAGCGGCATGAACATCCCGATGATGCCGTTGTACATCAGGTACTCCCCGATGACCGACAGTCTCTTGACCCTTGCCGTACTGCCTTCAAATACCGGTTCCGGGAGGTTCTGATAACTCTTTCCGGCCTGTTCCGCCAGTGCATCGAAATCCGGATCCGTGAGATGTCCCTCCGCGTCCCGCTCTGTCTGCAGCGCATATTCCCCCGCCTTCAGCAGATAGTATTCCGCCGCTTCCTCGAGCTCACTCACCCGGTACTGCCGCACTTCCATTCCCAGCTCCTCTGCAAGGGACGGTGCGTAATGATTGAGCATCCAGCCGAGTACCGCCGAAGATACCAGCACGGATACCGCCAGAACAACCGAAGAGAACCAGCGGAACAAGGACCGTTTCCGGATACAGCGGACAAAGGATACGAGCACAAGGACAATGAGCACCAAGGCACAGATATCCCAGACCGCAAAGGGAACCGGACTGCAGAGACCGGCAAGAAACCCGGTCCAGGCCTTTGACAGATTCCGGTAAGGCGGAATGAAAAAAGACGGAAAGCGATGAAACAGAAACATCGCTGTTCCGTCCAGTACAATCAGGATCAATGCGGTTACGATCTTTTTCATCCATTCCCATTCTACACCATGGGAACAGATCCTTGTCAGTCGTCTTCCCGCCAGTAGCTGATGCTCGACTCGTTCTGCAGAGGCGGAAGATCCTTCTGCAGGCCGATGTATTCCTTGGACTCCGTCCAGTAGAGGCAGTCCGCCCGGGTCGCAAAGTCCAGGATCAGGCATACTGATCCGGTATCCATATCGAATCCTGTTTCATAGCCGGCACGGTTCGGCAGCTGTGACGCAGCGTTCTTCACCGCATTCAGCACGACTTCCAGATCTTCCGGATCCACCGGTTCATAGATATTCACACAACGGTACATCGTCACCTCAGATCACATTGAAATCGTGATTACGGTAGGACAGCAGGATCTCCGCTGCTTCATCGCCGTAGTCATGCCGGATTGCTTCCAGCACAGCATCAGAGGCTTCCGTACCAAACACCGCGTCACAGACTTCCTTGAATGCCCAGTAGATATGCGCACAGTGGAATTTGAACGGCATGATGTACTCCGGGTGCTTCGGATGGTTCTCCCCTTCCGTAAAGCCGGCATTGCGGACGATCTGGATGCAGTAGTCATGGGTATTGAGGGTCTGGGGAACTTCATAGACGAGATACGGATTGAAGCCCCGGCAGATGGAATTGTCCAGATGCGCGCAGTAGACGCTTCCGGCATCCGTCATGCCCATGGCCTTGAACTGGGCATGCCAGGGACAGCGGGTGATCTTCATCGTCAGGTCCGGGGACCATTCCGTGATCTCGGACTGATTGGAAACCCCCTTGTCCACTGCGTACTGCGTGGGTGCCCACTCCCCGTATTCCTGATAGACCGCGTAGGTCAGTTCCTTTCCGTCCCGTAGAGCCCTCTGGGCCATGCGTCTTCCCCGGGTGGAGGCGTAGTACTGGGTGGCGTGGATGAAGATGCCTTGCCCGCGCTTGGCGTACCGCGTTGTCAGTTCCTGGTAGTACTTTGCGGCAATGTACGCGTGTACCTGCTCATTGAACAGATCTTGTGTCATAGACGTTCCTCCTTGAATTGTGTTCCAGACGTACAAACAGAATGATGGAGATCAGGCAGAAGACAATGCCGATCACGAAGAACAGGTCAAAGCTTCCGGTAAAGTCGTAGATGTACGGCACCAGCACGGCAACGAACGCACCGATCAGGCCGAGGCAGGACTGCAGACGGCTCATCTTCATCTTGTAGTCATCCGGTCCGTAGACATCCAGCAGGACGAGGGGCTGCGTA
>JAFWJP010000098.1 GCA_017514645.1 Solobacterium sp.
AAGACGCGTTCTTGTTGTTCTGATACGGAATCATGTGATAGACATCGGTTCCGAAAATGCCCAGCGTCGGCATCATTTTGCTTGTTTCCGCGAACGGAACAAGATCTTCTACGATCAGCGCTTTGATGTTGTACATCGCGATCTGCGGATCATCGATCACTACATAATACAGATACTTCCCCTGTGCAGAATGCACCAGATCCAGTTTCAGATCAAAATACCGGGACTCATCGGAAAAATGCGTCGACTCCAGCACAGACTGATAATATCCTTCATACGCTGTCAGCGAAGCAGCTTCTCCGTTGTCCTTCTTTCCGCATCCAACAAGGATCAATACCGCAAGAAAAAACGCTGTTATTCTTTTCATACGGAACAATTATAGCATTCTGCATGTAAAAAGGGATACTCTTTCGAATATCCCTGTCCTGTACTGCGGGAACCGTTCAGTTCTGATAGCCGCGGATCAGTTTGAAGCGCTTGTACATCAGTCCGGACCGTTCATCGTAGAAATCATCCACGTGCTCAAACCCAAGTGAACGAATGAGTCTCAGGGATGCGGTATTCTCCGGATGTACACGGGCGTGCAGTTCTTTGATATGCAGATAATCAAACGCATATACGATGACACGCCTTGCGGCTTCCGACGCAAGACCACGGTGCCAGAACGCTTCCTTCAGATCAAAACCGATCTCCCTGGCTGCAGCTTTCGAGGTCATATGCAGACCGCAGCACCCGATGAACTCTCCGGTCTCCTTCAGGAAGATCGGCCAGTACTGGATCCCGTTCTCGTTCTGGTTCGTCATTTCATTGTTCAGGCGGGCAATGATCTCTTCATCCGTGAAGAAACCCTTTGCGCACAGATACCTGGCGACCTGGGGACTGGAGAAAAGACTGAGTGCATCATCAAGATCATCTGTTGTCCAGACAGAAAAACCGATCCGTTCTGTTTCAATAAAATATCTGTGCATCATCCACCTCCTTCTTCACCTGTACAGCTTAATGTGCAAGATCAAAGTCCACGGCCGACATGACATCCGTATACTTTTCATGATCACCGGTTTCGTCGAACATGACCAGACTGTAGGTACGGTCGGGATAAATGATAAATGTTGCCCGTGTATCAGCGTAGAAGTAGTCGGTTTCCTTCAGAACGTCATACTCGGAGATGAGCATGCCCCGGTCATTGCCGCTGCGGATCTGCCTGTAGTTGTCTGTGTCCGCTGAAATCTGTGACTCCAGCGCAGTGATCGTTCCCGTTTCCATAAAGATACCGTCCGCCAGAACGCTCTGATTGACATCGTCGAAGAAGTACAGCGTACCGTCTTCATCATCATAGTACAGGGATACACTCTTTTCCTTCGGGCTTCTGATCCAGTATTCTGCACCGTCATCAAACCAGATCTGCGTCGTATAATCATCAAACTGGAATTCATCACCGTCTTCCGGTTCTTCCGTTTCTATCACATCGTCGATTTCCGGGAGTTCTCCGCTGCTTTCTTTGAAATCTTCCGGATCAAACGAAGGCAGTACCGTTGCATTGCGGTCCTTGAGTTCAAATACCGAGGTGATCGTACCGGCCGTATCCTCAATATTGATCGATCCATCAAGTTCAACCAAGGAGATATATCCGTCTTTGCCGACAGTGATCCTGACCTCGCCGAACTCCATGCTTTCGAGTGCGTCATCGAGCGCATCCAGTGCTTCCTCAATGTTTTCATCGGTACCGGACTGCTCCATGATCTTCTTGTACAGTTCTGCCATCTTCTGCTTGTTGATGGTACCGGTGATGATCCTGTTGTCACCGTCCTGTGTCAGTTTCAGATTCTCCAGCGTATCCAGGAATCCGCCCATGAGCGCATTGCGGTCCGCATCTGTGACTTCCGGGGATTCAAACGACGTTCTGACCTTATCCCCCATCACATCCATGTAGAGATTGCCTGCATCCACCCACAGACCAAGGTCCACGTTCTGGCCCAGCACAGAGAGTGAAACACTGATATAGTAGCGGTCATCCGTCTTATCGTCCTTGTTTCCGAGATCATACATGACATCGGTATCGATAGGAACGGCTATGGCCATACCACCGACATTCATCTCCATCTGCATCTCTCCGTCAATCGTCATGGATGTTGTACCGGCGTCTTTCGTATACGCCTGTGTCAGGATCTTCTTAGGGTCCTTGGATGCGCAGCCGATCAGACTGAGCGCGAGCAAGCATGCAATCATCTTTTTCATCATAACGGTCCTCCTGTCTTCAGCCATTAACAAAGAATCTCACCTGGATTGTTGTATTGTACCAAAACTGTCTGTGCTCTCATTATAGCGCATTCTTGTTCCTGCGACAAAAAAGAGGCATTGTCATGCCTCTTATGCAGATCTGCTGATTATTCTCCGAATGTGATCAGGAAGTAGTTTCTCTTGCCCTTCTTGATGATGGAGAACTCACCGTCAAAGGCTGTCTGTTTCTCCAGAACAGCATCCATGCCGACTCTGTCGCCGTTCAGCTGGATCGATCCCTGATTGAGGAGTGTACGAGCCTCGCTCTTGCTCTTGGCGATCCCGGCTGTGACCAGTCCGTCAATGATGCCTGTACCATCCGCAACAACCGTACGCGGAGCATCGTTCAGACCATCCTTCAGCTCTTCCGGGGTCAGATCCTTGATGGAACCGTTAAACAGTGTATCCGTAATCTTCTGTGCCTTTGCCAGTCCGTCAGCACCATGGACGATTGCTGTCAGTTCTTCTGCCAGAGCCTTCTGGGCTTCTCTTTTTTCCGGCGCAGCTTTGAAGCTTTCTTCCAGAGCCATGATCTCTTCCGGTGTACGCAGGGACAGACGCTTCAGGTAGTCAATGATATCCGCATCCGGTGTATTCAGCCAGAACTGATAGAATTCATAGGCATTGGTCCGCTTCGGATCCAGCCAGACATTCTTTCCTTCGGATTTGCCGAACTTGGAGCCATCGGACTTGGTGATCAGCGGTGAAGTAATACCGAAGACTTTCTCCTGGTCTCCCATGATCTTTCGGATCATTTCAACACCGGATACCAGGTTGCCCCACTGGTCGCTTCCGCCGATCTGGGCATCCAGACCCAGTTCCTTGTGCATCTTGTAAAAGTCGATTGCCTGCAGGATCGTATAGCTGAACTCTGTGAAGGAAATACCTGTATCCAGACGCTTCTTGATCGTATCCTTCTGCAGCATGTACGCAACGTTGAACAGTTTGCCGTAGTCACGCAGGAACTCCAGCAGCGTCATCGGACCGAGCCATTCATAGTTGTTTGTCATGACAGCTGCGTTCTTTCCTTCGAAGGAAAGGAACTTTGCCAGCTGTTCCTTGATGCATTCCGCATTGTGCTGTGTTTCTTCAATGGTCAGCAGTTTGCGCTCCGTTGTCGGACGCGGATCGCCGATCATTCCTGTACCGCCGCCGCAGAGAGCAACCGGTGTGTGACCTGCCATCTGCCACCTTCTCAGCAGAAGGATCTGCTGAAGGTGTCCGACATGCAGGGAATCCGCTGTCGGGTCAAAACCACAGTACAGCATCATCGATGTCTTCATGCGTTCCCGAAGACCTTCCAGATCCGTCACATCCTTGACAAGACCCCGCCACTGCAATTCTTCCAAAAATTCCATATCTTTCTACCTTTCCTGGGACTTAAAAAGCGTCCCTGTCATCTAAGGACGCCTCAGCGCGGTACCACCTTAGTTCATGCTTGCGCATGCCCTCATCTTTCCCTTTAACGCAGGGGACCACGTTCTGCCTTTTGAGACAGAAAGCTCCCGGATGTATTCGATCTGTTTCCTCGCGTCTCCTTTCACCGACCGGAGCGTCTCTATTCCGGAATCCACAGATGTACTTCTTCCGTTCACAGCCAGATTCTATTTAACACCGTGCCCGACAGGATGTCAATCCTTCGTCGTCTGCCTCGGTGTAAACAGATAACTCAGTTCGATCTCCTTGTCAATCTCACTGTCCTTCTGCAGCATCTTGGTCATGACGCGCATTGAAACTGCACCGAGATCGTAGGAAGGAATCGAGAAGCTGGAGATCTGCGGACGTACCATGGAATTGTACTTCGTATCGATCACACAGACGATCTCCATCTCATCGGGTACCTGAATGCCCGCTTCCTTCGCCGTATTCAGGATCGCCATAGCCTGGCTGTCCCGATAGCCGATCATGACATCATAGCGGTGATCCCTCAGCCACTGTGAAAGGAACGCATAGGATGTTCTTGTGCCGGCAGGAATCTTCAGGAAACCATCAAAGGCCATACCCTTTCTGGCAAACGCATCTTCCGCTCCCCGGATCATCTGCTCGCACGCAAACGGATTCTTCCTGTCTTCTACAATGGCGATCTTCGTTTTGTTCTCTTCCAGATACTTCGTCGTCAGTTCAAAGATCGCTTTGCGGATATCCACAAAGA
>JAFWJP010000099.1 GCA_017514645.1 Solobacterium sp.
GACACAGAAACTGAAACATCTTCCGGAGGATGCCAGACCGCGGGAGCGGGGACTGAAATACGGTGTGGAACACCTGACCAACAGGGAACTGCTTGCAGTCCTCATACGCTGCGGGATCAAGGGGCAGTCGGCACTGGATACAGCCGATCTTCTGCTGAAGAAAGCTGACAGCCTCAATGGTCTGGTACGGATGTCCATGGAGGAGATCAGCCGCATCCGGGGTCTTTCCATGGTCAAGGCACTGGAACTTAAAGCCTGTTTTGAACTGTCACAGAGAATGATGTACGAAGAGGTGTCAAGGGGAGACATTATTTCCGATCCGGAGGCGCTGGAGAAGTGGCTGAGGGGGAGGCTCGGTCATCTGCACAGGGAGGAGTTCATGGCTGTGTTCCTCGATCATGCTCATCATGTGATTACGGCGGAGACACTGTTCACCGGAACTTCGTACGCTTCCCTTGCGTCACCGAAGGAGATCTATCAGCGGGCGCTGGAGCTGAAAGCGGCGTGCATCATGCTTGTACACAATCATCCCAGCGGAAATCTGGAGCCGAGCGAGGCGGACCTGCGCCTGACGAGGCACGTCATCGATGCCGGAATGACAATGGATATTCCGGTGATCGATCATCTGATCGTTTCGGATACCGGGTGCCTGAGCATGCGGAGAAGCGGATTCCTAGAGGAATGTATGACGAAACGCTACGACTGATGATAAAATAAAAGACAGCGGTTATTTGGGAGGTGTTCCATGAAGCGTTGGCTGAAAATCCTGGTATGCAGCATTCTGTTCCTGTCTTCTGCAGGATGCAGTTCCGTGAAGACAAAAGCGGCTTATACGGTATATCCGCTTGGTTATATCATTGACAGTCTCAGCGGAGGTACGATCGAGGCAGTATCGATCCAGGAAGACGGCATGGTACAGCGTGCCCAGCTGCGGGAAAACTATCAGGATATTCTGGCTGACAGCGCAATGCTGTTCTATATCGGGCAGCTGGAACCCTATATGCAGGTGTACAGCAGCGAGATCAACAGTGCGGTTGATGCAAAGACCGATCTTTCGATCATGAACGCTGTGTATGATTTCAAGCGCTATACACCGATCGTTTCCGGAACCGATGTTACGTTTGTAGAAGGACCGTACTACAAGGATCCGGCATTTGATCTTGTGGATATGGATACCAAGGACCTGTATCTCTGGATCGATCCCATAGCGATGCTGAGCATGTCAAAGGATATTGTGAAGTGGATGAAGACCCAGTATCCGGACAACGCGGCAGTATATGACGCGAATATGGAAAAGCTGGAGAATGCACTGATCAATCTGGATGCGCAGTATCAGGCGCTGGCGACCAAGCTCATCAATGAACACCGGTCCATCAAATTCGTTACCATGTCCGCGGGATTCGGCAACTGGCAGAAGACCTACGGATTTGAGGTTTATCCTGTAGTCCTGTCCAAATACGGTGTGCTTCCCGACGAGGAGCAGCTGGCTGTGATCAAGCAGAGGATCCTGGAGGATGATGTGCGGTATATCGTCTATGAGCCGAACATGCCGCAGGATATGATCGAACTGTTCAATGAACTGGAAGACGAACTGGGACTGACACGTGTGGAACTGTCGAACCTGTCCAGTCTTACGGATGCGGAACGGGCTGCCGGAAAGGATTATCTTTCCATTATGTATGAGAACCTTGCGGTGCTGGAGACAATGAGCCAGAACCGGGCAGAGTAGGAGGTCCGTATGAAGAAACTATTGCTGGTGGACGGCAACAGCATGCTGTTCCGTGCTTATTATGCGACTGTATACGGGAGACCGATGACGACATCGCAGGGTCTGCCGACAAACGCGGTATTCGGGTTTGCGAACATGATGCAGAAAGCCCTGGACCTGATCTCTCCGGATTCGGTTCTGGTGGCGTTTGATGCCGGAAAGCATACCTTCCGGCATGAACTGTACAGTGAATACAAAGGCGGGAGAAAGCCGGCACCGGATGATCTTGTGCCGCAGTTCGGCATGGTCCGGGACTACCTGGACGGGTTCGGTATCCGCTGGGTGGAGATGCAGGATATCGAGGCGGATGATCTGATCGGTACGCTATCGCTGAAAGCTTCTGATTATGAAACAACGATCCTGACGAGTGACCATGATCTGCTGCAGCTGATCGATGATACAACATCCGTGCTGCTGATGAAGAAGGGTCTGACGGATATGGACCGGATGGACAGTGCTGCTCTGAAGGAGCAGATGGGGATCCGGCCGTCCCAGATCATCGATCTGAAAGGTCTGATGGGAGATCACAGCGACAATATTCCGGGTATTCCCGGTATCGGGGAAAAGACAGCACTGAAGCTGCTTTCCCAGTATGATACGGTGGAAGGTGTACTTGCGCACAAGGATGAGATCAAAGGTGCTCTGGGAAACAAAGTGCGGGAAGGAGAGGATTCTGCCCGTCTCAGCAAGACCCTGGCGACAATCAAGCGGGATGTTGTTCTGGATTTCACGGCAGATGACTGTGTGTTCCGTCCGGACTATACATCACTGGTGCGCTTTCTGAAGAGCCTGGAAATGAATACACTGGCCGCAAAGTATACGGAACGGATCACGGAAACAGCATCTGCTGCAGCGCAGGCAGCGGGATACCGCCGTGTACAGAGCGTTGATCCTTCGTTCCTGGAACAGGACTGCGCTGTGTATGTTGATGGTTCCGCGGACATGTACCTGCGGGCGGAGGTCTACGGGCTGGCGCTCTGCAGCGGGGATGAATGCTGTTATATCTCTCTGGAGGATGTACGGAAGGATCAGGATCTTCTTGCTTATCTGGTAGCCGACGCTCCGCACAAGATCGGCTATGATGTCAAACGCTCCCTGCATCTGCTCAAACGGGCAGGTATTCCGGTCAGCTTTCATGATGACGCAATGATCATGGCATCCCTGGCCGATTCCACGCTTACGAGTACGGACAAGATCTTCGACAGCTATGATCTGCATACATCGGTCAGTTATGAAGATGTTTACGGCAGACCTTCCAGGCCGAAACTCCCGGATGCGGAGGCACAGACAGCGTTTGCCTGCGAAAGTGCCGGGAATGTCATGACGCTGTTCGCAAAGACAGCAGATACGATCAAGGAAGAGGGGATGACAGACCTCTACCGCAGCATTGAGATGCCCCTGACCTTTATTCTCTTTGAAATGGAGGAGGAAGGAATCGTCTGCGATATCAATGTTCTGAGTGAAATCGCTGCGGATATGAAGGCAGAGATGGACGGGGAAATGGACGCGGTCTACGCAATCTCCGGCCGGGAGTTCAATATCAATTCTCCCAAGCAGCTGGGTGAAGTGCTCTATGATGAACTCGGACTGCCCAGCGGAAAAAAGCGCAGTACTTCGGCGGATGTGCTGGAACACCTGCGGAAATATCATCCGGTGATCGATCATATTCTGAAATACCGCAAACTGCAGAAAATCTACAGCACCTATGCCGAAGGGCTGCAGAAGTATATCTGTCCGGACGGTAAGATCCATACCATCTACAACCAGTGCGCGACCCAGACGGGCAGACTGTCCAGTTCCGAGCCGAACCTGCAGAATATCAGCGTACGGGATGAGCAGGGAAAACTCATCCGGAAGGCCTTCCTGCCGAGTGAAGGGAATGTACTGATCTCCAGCGACTATCATCCGATAGAACTGCGGATGCTTGCGCACATGGCAGATGAAAAGGGTCTGATCGATGCGTTCAACTCCGGCATCGATATACATACCCGGACGGCAATGGATGTCTTTGATGTCAGTGAAGACCAGGTGGATTCCGTAATGCGGCGGAGGGCAAAGACCGTCAACTTCGGCATTGTATACGGCATCAGCGATTTCGGACTGGCGGAACAGCTCGGCATCAGCCGGAAGGAAGCCGCGGAATTCATTCACCGTTATTATAAGAGCTATCCGGGCATCCGGAGCTATATGCAGAAGATCGTGGAAGACTGCGAAAAGGATGGTTATGTGGTAACGCTCTGCGGCAGACGGCGGGATATTCCGGAGATCCGGGACAAGAACCGGATGATCCGGGAATTCGGCAAGCGGGCAGCGATGAATGCTCCGATCCAGGGATCGGCTGCCGATCTGATCAAGATTGCCATGATCCATATCGACAAGGCAATAAAACAGGCCGGGCTTCGTTCCCGCATGATCCTGCAGGTCCATGACGAACTGATCTTTGATGTGCCGGAAGAAGAAAAGGATACCATGCAGAAGCTGATCGAAGAAGGAATGGTTTCGGCAATGAAGCTCAAGGTTCCCCTGACGGTGGAATGCTCGGTCGGCCGCAGCTGGTATGAGGCGAAATAATGCCTGAACTGCCGGAAGTGGAAACCGTGCTCCGGACGCTTGAGGGAAGGATTGCGGGAAGAAAGATCCTGGAGGTCTCGGTCCTGTATCCGAAACTGATCGAAGGAGATCCGGAAGAGTTCTGCAGGAAACTGACCGGGCAGACATTCCGCAGATTCTGCCGGAGGGGAAAGTACCTGTTTTTCGGGATGGATGAGTTCTGGTTCGTCTCCCATCTCCGTATGGAAGGAAAGTATTATCTGCAGAAGCCGGAGGAGCCGCTGATCAAGCATACGCACGCGGTATTCCTGCTGGATGACGGAATGACGCTCCGGTACAATGATGTGCGCAAATTCGGCCGTATGCGCCTGTATCCGTACGATACCGATCTTGATTCGTTCCATGATCTCGGACCGGAACCGCTTGAGGATACGTTCAATGCAGAATATGTTTCCTCCCGGCTGAAAGAGCGGAGGGAACCCATTAAGACCGTACTGCTGGATCAGCACTTTGCGGCAGGGATCGGCAATATCTACGCGGATGAGATTCTGGCCGGCTGCCGGGTGCTTCCCATGCGCAGAGCCTGTGAACTCAGTGAAGATGAGATCGTCCTGCTGGTATCGGAAACGAAGCGGATCCTGGCAGAAGCGATCAAAGCCGGCGGTACGACAATACGCAGCTATACATCAAGCCTCGGCGTGACTGGACTGTTCCAGTTGTCCTGTACGGTACATGCACAGAAGAAGTGCGGACGGTGCTGTGGAGAGGTCAGCGTCAGAAGGATCGGCGGACGGTCCAGTTATTATTGTCCGCAATGTCAAAGGTAACGGATATGTACAGAACAGCAATCACAGGTATGATCGGTGCAGGAAAATCAACGGTATCCCTGGTATTCCGGGAACTGGGTCTTCCGGTTTTCGACGCGGATGTCTGTACGCATACATGCCTGACTGCGCCCCATGTCTGCTGTA
>JAFWJP010000100.1 GCA_017514645.1 Solobacterium sp.
ACTTCCCGTTCGAATTCCGTTGCCTGATCCTTGTATTCCGGATCTTCCAGTACGCGGTAGCGGAAGAGCTGATAGTCGAAATAGACCGGATCTGTCTCGCAGTACAGCGTACCGTCCAGGTCAAATACTGCAATTCTCCGTTCTGCAGGTATGAATCCGCCGCTGTTCTCATCCACTGCCGCTTCCACAAAAGCGATCAGCTGCTGTTTTGCCGGCGCATCATCTGTCCATAGTGTCAGATATTCCTTCGGTTCCGGTTCTGTTTTCTCCTCCGGTCTTCCCTTCAGCCCGAGCTCCAGAATGTAGCAGATACTGACAGCCATGCACAGTACCACGGAAATCAGGGCGATGGCCTTCCACCGCCTGGTGTTGTTTTCGTTTTCCATTATTCTTCCTTTTTGTTAAAACAATAATGTGTCTGTCGTTTTGAGCAGTTCGATAAGCAGTTCTGTACAGCGGTCGATCAAAGCCTTTCCCTCCGGACGGTTCAGACCGTCACGGCGGATCTCACGGCGGATAATCCGTGTATAGCCGATGATTCTCGCCTTGTCCACGATCGCTTTCCGTTCTTCTTCCGGACGATCGGCAAAGTAACGGTCAACCGTCTTCTTCCAGATCTCACAGCAGGTATCATACGGAAGTCCCAGGAAGCGTTCACAGACACCGTGGTCTGCTTCACCGAATCCCTGATAAGCGTTGAAGATCGACGCGAATTCAAACACCGGATGTCCGGTACTGATCGTATCCATATCGATGAGCAGCGCTTCTCCATCCTGCAGCATGATGTTCTTGAGATGGTAATCCCCGTGGATCATGTGCAGGTCATGCGGTACTTCCTGTATCAGCGCATACAGCTTCTCATAGCTTTCCGCAGGAAGATAATCCTTCATGAACGTAACCCATTTGATGCCCGTCTCCAGAAAGTCCGGCATCGTCTCCGGCTTCGCTTCCGTCGCATGGATCTTCTTCAGCAGATCCACCGACATATCAATGATTTCATCCTTCTTCTGCGGTTCATCCAGAATGATCTTCGCAAAGGTCTGTGAGTTGAGCAGTTCATAGACCGAACCGTAGTTGTCATCGACTTTGACCACATCGTAGGGAATCGCCGTCGGTACACCGAGGATCAGCGCTGTACGCGCCAGTTCCCGCTCCCTTTTGATATCCGGAAGAGCATCCGCGTTCTTGTACACCTTTACGATCGTATCCGGATCCAGGCGGTATACCGTACCGTTGGCACCCTGTCCGATGATCTCGCAGCCTTCCATGGATAATGTACGGTACCCTTTCTGTACCTCCATCATCTCCGAGAATCCCGTCATATCGAAGATCTCATAGACCTCGTTGCTGACATTGATAACCTTCAGATCCGGATGCTTTTTCTTCAGACGCAGCAGGATCCTGAGACCGGCGCTGGAAATATACTCCAGTTTTTCGGCATCGATGATGACATTTCCTTCATTCCCGCTGTCTGCAGCCGTGATCTCTTCCTCTACGGCCGGGGCATTTCCGGAATCGATATGACCGCTCAGTCCGATCACCAGTCCTTCTTCCGTATTCTTCAATTCAATCAAAGACATGTTGTACCTCTGCATCCATCACTCATCGATGTTCTTGCATATCCGCAGAATATTCTTCCCGTCAACGTACTCGTAGGACATGCCGTCCATGGTCTTCTTCACAAGATAGATGCCCAGACCGCCGATCTTGCGCTCTTCTGCGCTCAAAGTGACGTCGGGCTCCATCTCCTTCATCGGATCAAACGGAATCCCGGAATCGATGAATGTGACTTCTGCCGTACGCGGATCCTCTGTGATCTCTACCTGCAGCGTTGCCGTTCCGGTACCTTCCGGATATGCATACTTGGAGATATTGCTGAAGATCTCATCCACGGCAACATCGATCTGAAGCTGTTTTTTCAGCGGACATCCCGCTTCTTCCAGCACTTCATCCACAAACGCCGTCATCTTCTCAATATTCGCAACGACCGCTTCCATTGTTATTTCTTTCATATCATGCACCTTCATTCGTATCATCGGGTGACCACGAGGGCTGCACCGGTTCGATGATCAGTCTGCCGTCCGTCCGGCAGCACACCTGATACTGATCTTCATAGACGATCTCACCGGGGAAATTCGTATAGACGACATAGTACGGGTGATCATACTTCTCCAGCAGCCACATGACCGGATTGATCATCTTCATCATTTCCTCGGAATTCTCCGTCTTGAAGAAACAGACGACTTTTTCCTGCCGTTTGCACGGTTCCGGCCAGGGAAGATTCTCCGCGAACCAGTCATTCAGCTCCAGGAACAGTTCTTCATCTTCCTTCTCCATGACATTGTTCTGCAGCATCTGCATGCACATACTGAAAACACCCTTGGCATACATCGTATTCTCTGCCAGTTCCTTGCCCTGGATCCGTACATATTTAAACTTCATCCGCAGCCTCCCTGAACCTGTAGATGTATTTGTCTACACAAACAGGATACCCGTGTCCCCAGTCTTCCTGAAGATCCGGCCATTCACAGACAAAACCGTTCTTTTCCAGAACCTTGCCCGATGACCTGTTCTCCGCCATCACATGTGCGGTCACCTTGCGTACATCTGTTTTCCGCACCAGATAATCCCGCAGCATCCCGGCGGTTTCCGTCGCAATGCCCCGTCCCCAGAAATCCTCATTCAGCCGGTATCCGATCGACGCTTTGCATTTCTCTTCTTCATAGTTGTAGATTTCCGCAATGCCGATGACGCGGTCATCCTCTTCACAGATTCCCAGCAGGATCGATTCCTTCGTATCAAAACACTCTGTTTTGATACGCCTTATCATCTCCCGCTGATCCGGATATTTCCTCTCAAACAGAAATGCCGGGAGATACCGGTAAACCCCCGGATTCTCCGTGATCAGCCGGACATCATCTGCGTCCTGTTCACTCAGTTCCCGCAGATGAATGTGTCCGTTATTGAGATACGGTATCTCTTCAAACAGCCTCATTCCTTTTCAACTGTCAGGATCTCTGAGAATCCGGTGACTTCAAAGATCTCTTCGATCGCTTCATTGATATTCCGGACGACCATCGTTCCCTGCTTGTTCATCACGCGCTGGGCGGCAAGCAGAACACGCAGACCGGCACTGGAGATATACTCCAGTGCAGCCATATCAAACACCAGTTCCTGCAGTCCTTCATAATTGTCTTTCAGCACCGCTTCCAGTTCCGGTGATGTTGTCGTGTCAAGCCTTCCTTCCGGTGTAACCGTCAGCTTTCCGTCATTTCTTTCTGTTCCGATTTTCAGCATATTACCCTCCTGTTATTGTAAGACCGGCAGTTCCAGTGTTTGCCCCGGATAGATCAGTGAAGGATTCACGATCACATCCAGATTGTTTTCATAGATCTTCTGCCATGCATTTCCATCATTGTAGTGCTCAAGAGCGATCTTCCAGAGACTGTCACCCTTCTGCACTGTATAGACTGTTTCTTCCTTCTGCGGCTCCGGTGTATTCTCCTCGCTGTAGAGAATCGTAACATTGCCGCGGATATCCTTGTATTCTGAAGCCGGGATCACACCGCCGAGCTCTTCGGTAATATACTCCATGACCAGTTCATCCATCAGATCGCCGTTATCAGACCGTTCCTTTGTACCGAAGACATAATAGGTATCTCCGCCCATAGCTGTGAAATCTTCCGTAACAACCGCATAGGTATCATCCTCACGGAACGGCTGACCCTGAACAGATTGGATGGTGACGCGCTGGATGGAAGCCGGCCGGGCATAGGTGGAATCCGGATACAGTTCTCCAGCATCGTATGCCTTGGTCGTATCGATCGTATATTCAATGCCGGACATATGCGGATATCCGCCGATCGGATCCGGTACCGAGAACGTCGCGGCCTCCAGGGATTCCAGAAGTTCCGCTCCCGTAACATGTACAACCGAAATCGTACTGCTGAAGGGATGAACCGTGTTGATATCCTTTTTCGTGATATCACCCTGCGGTATCTTGTCACGGATCGCTCCGCCGACAATGAGTGTGACCACATGATCCATCGGCATATTCACCAGGGACGGATTGTTTTCCGCATACCACATCAGGACATCCGTACAGAAATCACCGTTGTTGGTTTCCATCGTACGGTTGTGGTTGCGTACGCCGTCCAGTTCCACTTCACTGCGGGCAAAGACAACGTTGTATTCCGCATTGATCCTGGCCTTGATGTCGAAGGCGATCGAAGTTGTATATTCGTCCTCCCGCAGGCCTTCCGTACTCATCAGCCAGCGGTCGGAGATCGTACCGTCTTCATCGATGACCACAACACCGATATTCGCAAACTTCGTTCCCGTAGACTGGATCGGTTCGCCGCCGCTGCCTTCCGTCATGACGGTATGGGAATGCCCGTCAATGATCAGATCAATGCCTTTCGTTCCATGGTACAGATCCGTAGAGGCGTTGCCGCCCTGGGTCGACTCCTTGTTTACACCGAGATGACAGAGCACAATGATGACGTCCGCGCCTTCCTTTTTCAGTGTATCCACTTCCGTCTGTGCAGCCGCACAGGTTTCCTCCCCCATGGTAAATTCAAGTCCATCTACATTACCGGGCTTTGACTTCGTCATGGTTTCCGGTGTATCCAGCCCGAAAAAACCGATCTTCACACCCGAGGCAGTCTCATAGACAAGATGCGGGGTAAATACAGCTTCGCCGTTTTCCGTCACATTGGCACAGAGAACGGTGAATTCCGCCTTTTCCAGATCTTCCTTCAGCCTTGCATATCCATAATCGAATTCATGATTGCCGAGCGTGCAGATATCATAGCCTGCTGCATTCATCATCGTCACGGCATCTTCACCCTTTGACTGATTGACATAGGGATCTCCCTGCAGGAAATCACCGGCATCCACAACGATGACTTCGGCATTGCGGTCTTCAAAGTCTTCCTTCAGCGCAGCCATCTTCGCATAACCGTCAATGGCACCGTGAACATCATTGGAGTGCAGAATGACCGTCTTCCCGGTATAATCATCCTCCAGTGTATCCCTGATTTCCGCAGGATAATCACCTTCCGCCAATACTGCAATACTGTTCAGAACAATAACGCTTGTTGCCAGAACCCCTTTCAGCCATTTCTTTACAGTCTTCATCGTCTTCACCTTATTCTATCAGTTCAAAATGTTTCAATGCGTTTGCAATCCCGTCTTCGTCCACGGAAGAAGTGACATAGTCGGCTGCAGCCTTCACTTTTTCACCGCCGTTCCCCATAGCGACACCGATCCCGGCAAACTTGATCATGGAGATATCATTCTCTCCGTCACCGAATGCCATAACCTGGGAACGCTTCAGCTGATGAAGATCCAGGAACTTCTGGATCCCGGCAGCCTTTCCGCCGGTCTTGGCAATGATATCGATGCCGGTATCGTTCCAGCTCGTGATCCGGCACTGATCCAGCAGTTCCTCCAGGCGCCGGCGCATGTCCGCGTCTACAAATGCCAGACACTGGTAGATCTTTTCTCCCTTGTACTGTCCGATGTCCGGAATCGTTCCGTGTGTCGCCTCCTGGGTCCGGATCACGACATCATCCACATAGTTGATGTAACGTTCCTTTTCTCCGATCAGCACGAACGGAATCCTGCCTGCTTTGAAGATATTGACCAGGATCTCCACTTCTCCCGGATCGATCTCATTTCCCGCAAACATGTTCCTGTTTTCATCCAGACAGATATTCCCGTTCAATGTCAGGTACCCGTCAAATTCCACTTCATCCAGCACAGGCAGCTTTGCCAGTTCCACAATATCCCGTCCCGTTGCGATCACGGTCCGGACACCGTTTGCCCGCAAAGCTTTCAGTGCTTCCCTCGCACTGTCCGGTACGTGCCCTGTCGCATGCGACAGAAGGGTCCCGTCCACATCAAAGAATGCAACTTTGATGTCGGACGCATCGGTTCCTTCTCCCTCAACGTTCAGGATCTCTGTGAAGCCTGTCAGATCCAGTACGCTCATGATATCGCTGCCCACATGGATCAGGGCTATACTGCCGGTATTGCCGAGTGACTTCTTTGCGGTGAGCAGCGCTCTCAGACCCGAAGAAGAAATATACTCTGTCTCCTTCAGATCAACAATGATATTGCGGGATTGCTGCAGGGCTTCCTGCAGCTTTGCGCTGAACTGGTCTGCAGAAGCAGAATCAATGCGCCCTGACGGTATCACTGTACAGATATTGTTTTCCGTGATGATCTCTGTATTCATGCCTGTCCCTCCGGTTTGCTCGGTCCATTGTATTCAAAGCACAGCATTGTGATATCGTCGAACTGCTCTTCATCCTGCACAAATACGCTGATGGCTTCCGTTACGGCTTCAACCGTGCTCTGTACATCTCTGTCAGGATCGGTATTCAATGCTTCGACCAGCCGTGCTGTACCGAACTGTTCCTTCGCTGCATTCACAGCCTCCGGCACTCCGTCTGTATAGACGAACAGGCTGTCACCCGGATGAAGTTCAAACGTGTGCGATTTGTAGATCATATCCTCCATTGTGGCAACTGCGGGCGAATGCTTGTATTCCAGCAGCTCATACGGTCCGCCGGCTCTGCGGATCACCGGATGTTCATGACCGGCATTGACCGCAACACCTGTACCGTCGACGAGATTCACGACCGCAAGCCATACTGTAACGAACATCTCCGCACCGTTGCCCTCAAGGAGCTGGTTGTTTACCCGCATGAGTGTCGTTGCCGGATCTTCGCCGTCTGTCAGGTGGGTTTTGATCAGGATCCGCGAAACCATCATGAACAGGGAGGCCGGGATACCCTTTCCCGATACATCAGCCATGACCAGTGCCAGATGATCATCATCGATCAGGAAGAAGTCGTAGAAATCACCGCCGACTTCCTTTGCCGGATCCATGGAAGCATACAGGGAGAATTCCGATCTTTCCGGATACGGCGGAAACTTGTTCGGAAGCTGGCTGGCCTGGATATCCTTCGCCATGCGCAGTTCAGAACCGATCCGCTCCTTCTCTGCTGTAGCGCGCTGGACTTCATCAATATAGTGCATGGTTTTTTCAGACAGATTGGCAAACGACTGCGCCAGCACTTCGATCTCATCACCTGTACGGAACGTATCTTCCATTGTGAACTGCAGATTATCCCCGCTGAGAGAACCGACACGTTTGGTCATTTTCTCCAGCGGACGTACGATCCATCGTCCCAGCCAGCGGGCATTGACGATTGTCAGGATAAAGATGCCGCTCAGAAGAAGTAATATGGTCGTCCTTGACCGGTAAATGCTTTCATTATAGGCAAGGCTTGCTTCGTTCTGGATCTCGTTCAGCCGTTCATTCATCATGACTGCCGGCTGTTCTGTCAGTTCCTTGTCTACGACCGATATGATCGCCAGACCGACGCTTTCCAGTCTGGCACCGGCCATGTAGTATTCCTTGCCGGACGCCTTGACCAGTCCGACATCACGGCTGCCGTCGAGTACATTCTGGATGAACTCCGCAAGTTCACCGTACCAGCGGCTGCGAAGATCCCGAGCCTGGTCAGCAGGTGTTGCCCGGAACAATCCTTCTTCCTCGGAAGAAAAGATGACCTGACCCCTTTCATTGATGATACACAGGATCGTTCCTTCATTTTCCGGGACCGAAAAGGCCTCCGTCATGGAATCCAGGAACAGATCAGCACCGACAACAGCTTCCAGTTCTCCGTTGATGTAGATCGGCACCGCACAGATAATTCCTACTCTGCCGCTGAAATAATCCCGTTCCACCCCGGTGAATACCACGTGCCCGGCTTTCTCTGCCGCAATATACCAGGGACGCTCCGTTACCGGAAATGACCTGACATTACCGTTTTCATCCACTTTCTGGGCAGAATGCTCATCTACAGCAATGATGATTCCTTCCGGTGCTGCAATATAGCAGGAATTCATCTCCGGCGAATTATTGTATACAGAGAGCATCATTTCACTGATGTTGCCCAGCAGCCCGGCCTTAGCGGCGACATCCGGGTCATCCAGACTGACACCCTCACTTAGCAGAAGCTGCACTGCCGGCTTTCCATCGTTTTCCGCGGAAGGTCCCGCAGGGATCCGGGACGGATATCTGGCGGGATGTGCAAGCAGCACCTCAGCATACTCTCCGACCATCAGGACATTGCTCTGCAGTCCGCCCAGGGCATCATCCGCAATATAGCTCTCCAGTTCAATATTTCTTCCGAGGCTGTCCTCCATCAGGTTCATCATGCTCTCCGAAGAGATTTCATCGATGGATGCCTGCTGTTTTTCATTGGTTTCCTTCACCAGCCTGCTCAGCGACCTGGTCTGATACCATGTGACACCTGCATAGGAAGCTACGATCATCAGTGCCGTAACCATGACGAGATTAAAGATCTTGCTTTGTATTCCGCCGACGATGATGTTCAGGAATTTCTTCATTCATTTACCCGCCTTTCCGGCACCATGAAATGACCGCAGTCATTGCGCTTACCTTCAGTATATCAAAATCTCTGACTTTTCATGTATCCGCATCAGAAAAACCATCGTATTGATGGTTATGATCGGTCCAGTGTTTCACTGATGAAGACAACGTCACAATCACTGTATGTGACCATAACGCTTTCCTGATGGAAGAACGCGCAAAGGTCCCTGGCGATCTCCTGTATCGTTGTTTCAGGAATATCCAGCAGAGTCAGTAGCAATGTCTTTTCTTCTACATAGGTTCCGTCTTCATGGAAGTACCCGCCGCTGATCTCGTTGACCGAGAAAGCAGTATGGTATCCCCGGCAGACATGTTTCAGAACACTGAGATACGTATCCGTACTGAATTTCTGTTCGTGTGTTTCCGCGTCGTTCAGACCGACGTAGATCATTGCCTGGCGCAATCTGTTCATATACGGTTCTTCTTTGCTCAGCGCTTCAAAAAGTACCTTCTGAGCAGAATAACGGAAAGAATGACAACAGCAGCGATCAGAATGACCGGAAGAAACGAGAAAGCGCGTGTGACCGGATCCGGCGCAACATCCATCAGGACCCTTACAGCAGATAACTCCATAGCAAACCTCCGAGAACCGATATCAGGTTCAATGTCAGTGACAGCAGGAACACTCTGCGGCCCGGTGACAGATATGCCCGGTACAGACGGTATTCCGCGTAAACAACAACCGGTTCCAGTACAGCAAAGGTCAGAACCCTTCCGTACGTATTACCGATATTATACATGAGGATCATGCTGAAAAGCACAAGAAGCGGATTGGTCAATGCATTGACCAGAATGATCAGAAACTGATCCCGGCGGTTCCGCAGACCGAGCAGCCAGGCGGACGCGCATTCAAGCACGATCGTCAGGATCAACGGTTTCAGCACATACATCACTTCAGTCATGTTCAGATTCCCCGCTGATCATAAACAGCAGTACCAGCGATACAAGCGCAATCAAAGTACCGGAAGGAAACGGCATCAGGTTCCGGAATACACCATAGTGAACCGGCAGCCAGCCAAGAAACAATCCCAGCGTCAGCAGTCCGAAGGCAAACCCCGGCTGCTCCGGTACAGCTTCTGCTGCAAGATACAACGTCAGCGGCATTGACATATTGAAGAAGAACAATGCACAAAGTCCGAAGACAAGCGACTGTCCGAACGCATAGCAGAGAGCTGCAGCAGCCAACGATATGATGACAGTCCTCCGGATTCCGAAGCGTGCAGCAAGGAAGCCGCCTGTGCTCTTGCCGCAGGCAAGACAGAAAACGCTGAACAGTGTCAGCGCCGCACCGTTCTTCCAGGGAAATGCGAGCGCCATGCCGCACAGGGAGCGCAGAACGACAACAATGAAACACACGGTGCAGATCCAAAGTGCCTGCGGTGACGCTGTACGGCGTTCTGCAGGCCGGGATTGTCTGCCTGCCGCAAGAAACGCTCCGCACAGCAGCAGGAATACGCATGCTGCATTGCGAATCAGCCGGTAATGCGGTGTACTGTACCAGAGCATCCCGGAGACAAGACCAACGGCACCCGGCGCAACAAAGACACCAAGTCCTCTGCCCTTCAAACCCGCATATCTGTCTTCCGCGATCGTCAGGACGCCGCCTCCGCAGTGAAACAGCGCATTCCCGATTCCAGCAATAACCGGCGACAGCAGAGCTCCGGCAACGGTCAGAACCATGCCCATCAATGTAAATACAGTTCCCGGCCCGCTCTGTTCCCCTTTCCGGCGGATCTGCAGGTCCAGAAAGATTCCAAGAGGCAGCTGCAACGCAAATGCACAGTAATTATAGAGAAGAAAAACTTCCGGCAGTTCACGGAAGCAGCGGAACAAAGAAAAAGCACAGAGGAAATCAACGCACATATGCGCAGCTGACAGAATGCCGACTGTATGGACTGTCCGATCTTTGAATGCTTTCATATTCTTATTCTACACGATTTGTACCATGCAGCGCTGTCTGCGGATGCTAGAATACGTGTATACATACAAGGATGGACAAGATCACAGTCTACGGCAGCAACATCTGCCCCGGTACGCTTCGTTTTCTCCCGATCCTCACGGAACATCACTATATGCCGGTATTTGCCAACGTTACCGGTTCCATCACCCTTCTGAAGGAATGCATTTACCTGCGGGATACAGAGCCTTGCTTTGAAGGCCTGCGCGGTACAGAGCGGATCGGCTTTCCGCTGATCAAAATGCCGGACGGTACATTTACCCGGGATTATCCGGCTGTGCTGGCATCGCTGGGAATCAACGAAGGCTTCTCGTTCAACTGAGTATGAAAAACATGGATCGCAAGATCCTTGTTTTCTGTTCTGAATGATCCGCAGAAAGATCACATATCTTCACCGATGCCGGCTGCCTCACGGATCAAGGACTCACCGCCCGGTGCAAGGCAGGGAATTCCCCGTCCGAGAACGTTGATCGTCTGGAAGAAATCCGGATCCAGCTGCAGAGAGATGCGCTTGGCGCTTGTCAGTACTGCGACACCGTCCTCATTGAACTGACAGGGAAGTGCTACAAGGTGTCCGTAGCGCTCACTGTAGAAGACCCGGCCTTCATAGCTGCCGCTGGAGGACTGGTAGCGGTTCTTCTTGAGCCATGCGATGAATTCTTCTTTCTGGTTCACGTCATAGGCCAGATCGATCCGCCTGTAGAGCAGTTTTCTCTGCCCGAGGATCAGTCCCATTCCCCACTTGCCGCAGAGCCAGATCCTCAGTTTATCATCCTTTGTCTTACGGAAGATATTGAGCAGATCTCCCCAGGTGACCGACTCTTTACGGGAATCACTGAAGACAGAAATGCTCAGCAGGAAGATGGCATAGTAATAGATCAGTGTCGTACAGACATAGGTCACCTTGTTGTTGAGCAGAGCGATCCTGGCCAGACCGGCAAGGTCCGACACTGCAAAGAATACACCGGCCAGCACGAAATAGCGGTTGGACAGCGACGCCGTCATCGCCGCAATACAGATAAACCCGTATACGATACCCAGAATGCCGGTCAGCGTCAGGCCTCCGAAATAAGCAATCATGGCAATGACCGGTACCAGCGCAAGGATCACGAATGTCACATGCTGGTAGCGATGGATATAGGTGGTCTCCAGAATCGAGATCAGGAAGAAGATATGCCCCGCTCCGTAGAAGAACGCGCTCATCGGAATTGAGAAGAAGACGAC
The DNA here is from genome assembly GCA_017514645.1 of Solobacterium sp. Taxonomy (GTDB): domain Bacteria; phylum Bacillota_I; class Bacilli_A; order Erysipelotrichales; family Erysipelotrichaceae; genus Bulleidia. The sequence goes on from JAFWJP010000100.1 coordinate 11,652, forward strand.
AGCATCACCGATCAGATACAGCAGCAGTGCCGGCATCAGCATCATATTCCTCTTTGTACGGTTGTAATAGGTCCCTGTGCACGCTCCGATCAGCCAGAGTGCTGATGTCGTCAGACGCATGAAGAAACGCGGCCAGAAGTATGTACTTTCGTCCTGCACGAAGAACAGATAGGTATTGTTGAAAACAAACACAGAGATTCCGGCGATGAACAGACCGAGAACAACCCTCGCAAGGGTTTCATTGCCTTCAAAATGTTTGATCAGCAGCTGCTCCGACGGAAACAATGTACCTTTCCGGATTGTCTTCATGATTCTCTCCTTCGTGCTTCGTTTCTTTCATTATAGTGTTAAGAGCGGTGTTTGGCTGAGCGGATTCGGAGACGGTACAGCAGATATCCGCAGGCAGTGCCGAGTGCACCGCATACTGCGTAGACAGCCATGAACAAGGCAAAGAACGCGGACAGATCCAGCCATCCGCCGTCACCAAGCCGGAAAAAGATCACCATAGCCGCGGAAACCGCCCACAGAAGCGGCCAGAGATACGGAAGAAACCGGATCCAGGTCCTCTCTGTCCGGCCGCAGATCAGATATTCCGCAGTCCCAAGAACAAGCATCGTTACTGCCGTGATGATAATGAAATCCCGTTCCATTATCGTTATCTTACATCATTGCGTCTGATATTACTTCAGAAGATCCAGTGCCTGTCTGAGTGCTTTCTGCGTATGATAGCCGCTTCGCAGCAGTTCACCTGCCCTTGCGGCATTCAGAGCATACCGCCGATAGTCTTCCTCCTGCACCTGTTCCAGCAGGGACGGAATCTCCTTCAAGGAAGAAACACAGAGCCCGCATTCCTGCTGCTCAACCCAGGGAGCCATCGCCGCATCCCTCCAGATCACGACCGGAATCCCGGCTGCCAGGTACAGCGCCAGCTTATGTGGACAGTTCACCCGGAGATAGGACCCGTAAGGACCGCTGCATGTATCCAGAGATGCACCGTCCCAGACAAGGCCGAACCCCTCCTTCAGTACCAGAGCAGCCTGTTCCGGCGGAAACACACCTTCATATGTCACATTTTCCGCGCATTCCGGCATCCCCGGTCCGAACAGATGAACCGGAATCCCCAGCGTTCCGATCTCCCTGAGATAGGCACTCTTGCGGAAATCGAGGTTGCCGGCAATATTCAAAGAACGCGAAAAGACCGGTGTACTGTTTGAACCGCACAAATAATCAAACATCTCCAGGCAAACGAGTTTTCCGGCCGGAATGCCCTTATCTTCTACAAGGAAGCGTTTCATTTCTTCGTTATGGACGATCAGAATGTCCGCAGACTGTGCCATGGTACGGAATTCCCGGTCATAATACGCCCTTCGATCATCGCCGTGATATTCCCGCAGTTCCTCGATATCATGGATGAAACAGATCAGCCGGACACCTCTGTTCTTCATATCTGCGAGAACACGTTCCCGGCCGAGCTGACGATGATGAAACGGACGCTGCAGCAGAACGATTGATCCGTCTTCCACCGTACGGGCGATCTGTTTCCAGGAATGGTACATTTCTGCCTGGGCTTTGACCTTCTGAGCCGGTGTCAGGTCTGGA
>JAFWJP010000012.1 GCA_017514645.1 Solobacterium sp.
GGTTGCCGGGTGTGCAGGCATCCTTCAGAGCATCGGCAGAGAGCGCGTCTACATCGCTCATCGGTACGACATCCTTCAGGGACATGACGATACCGACATCTTCGCCGAGTTTCTTTACAGCTGCGACAGCAGCGTCTCTTGCGTCATCCAGCGGCATGGTGTATGCACCTTCCACACCGAACGCATCCGCAATGTCACGGTACTTTTCGCCGGTGACCGGTGCGTTGTAGGCCATGACGGTCGGCAGAAGGGTAGCGCAGGCTTTGCCGTGCGGCATGCCGTAGTAAGCACTCAGGGTATGTGCCATGGAGTGGTCAACACCCAGACCGACGTTGGAGAATCCCATACCGGCGATATACTGGGCCAGCGCCATCGCTTCACGGCCTTCCGGTTCATTCTTTACAGCACCGCGCAGATTCTTTGCGATCATGCGGATCGCCTTGATGTGGAACATATCGGACAGTTCCCATGCACCGGCTGTGATATAGCCTTCAATCGCATGTGTCAGTGCGTCCATGCCGGTTGCGGCTGTCAGGGAAGCCGGCATCGTGGACATCATCTCCGGATCGACGAAAGCGACGACAGGAATGTCGTGAACGTCGACGCAGACGAACTTGCGCTTGTTTTCCGGGTCGGTGATGACATAGTTGATGGTGACTTCCGCTGCAGTACCGGCTGTGGTAGGTACTGCAAAGATCGGCGTGCAGGGCTTCTTTGTGGCTGCGACACCTTCCAGACTTCTGACATCTGCGAATTCCGGGTTGGTGTTGATGATGCCGATGGCCTTGGAGGTATCCATGGAGGAACCGCCGCCGATGGCGATGATCATGTCCGCGCCGGACTCGGCGAATGCCTTGACACCGGTCTGTACATTCTCAATGGTCGGGTTGGGCTGGATGTTGGAATAGACCGTATAGGGGATCTCTGCAGCGTCGAGCAGATCCGTGACCTTCGCGGTAACACCGAACTTCAGCAGATCAGGGTCACTTGCAACGAAAGCCTTCTTGAAACCACGAGCCTTGAATTCGGTAACGATTTCCTTGACCGCACCGGCACCGTGATACGATGTTTCGTTCAGAACAAAACGATTAGCCATAATATTCTCCTTATTCGCGTACTGCGTGATATCTATATTGTAAAAGAATTCACAATGCTTGAACAGTCATTCATCTGTTATTTAGATAAAGTTCTAAATAAGTGTTGACGGTGTATCTTCGGCATGCAACAATATATTTAGAAAATATTCTAAACAGGTGGCTTATGAAAAAGTATTATATCTTTGCATTCAGTATCAGCTGGGTCATTATGGTCCTGGCTTCATTGTACGCTGTCCGCTTCGGTGCAGAGTACTTTCAGATCACGCTTGCAGGCGTCATGTTTGTACCGATGCTGTCAGTCATTCTGTCAGGTGGATCTCTGAAAGGGATGGGCTGGAAACCGGTATTCAAGGGCAGGATGAAGTACTGGCTGATTGCCTGGTTTCTGCCGGGACTTCTTGTGATTCCCGGTGCAGCACTGTTCTTTCTGTTATTTCCGGGCAGCCTGGATTTCACCGGCAGTATGCTGATTGCGCAGGGAGGGCAGGAAGTGCTTGATGCACTGAAAGCTCAGGGGCTGTCCTATCCGATGTATCTGGCTGTAACAGCAGTACAGTGTCTGATATACATTCCGCTGATCAATATGATTCCGGCCTGCGGTGAAGAAAGCGCCTGGAGAGGCTATATGACACCGTATCTGAAAAAGAAATACGGCAGGGACAAGGGGCTTGTGCTCAGCGGTCTGATCTGGGGTGTCTGGCACTGGCCGCTTATCATCCTCGCAGGATATGAGTACGGTACGCAGTATTTCGGAGCACCGGTACTGGGACCGATGCTGTTCTGCCTGATTACTGTAAGTCTCGGAATTCTGATGGATTACGTTTATGAGCGTACACAGTGCATCTGGGTGCCTGCGATCATGCATGGGTCCTTCAATGCCTGGGCAACGTTTCCCGGTGCGATGCTGAATCCTGCCTTTATCCGCTTCAGTATCCTCGGACCGGCTCCGGTAGGGATTCTTTCAGCACTTCCGCTGATCATCTTCTCATTCATGATTCTCAAGCGGAAAGGAAGGATGGTATGAGCTTTGCGGAGACGTTCAAGGCACTGTCAGATCCTGTTCGCAGAGAGATTCTGACAATGCTGAAAGAAGGCAGGATGTCGGCAGGAGAAATCGGATCACACTTCAACATGACCGGTGCGACCATTTCCTACCATCTCAGCATTCTGAAGAAAGCCGAACTTGTATTTGAATCAAAGCAGAAGAACTTCATCTACTATGAACTGAATACATCCGTGATCGAAGAAGTCATGCTGTGGCTGAGCGAGCTGAAAGGAGTGACAGACAATGAAGAAGATCAATAACCGTACAGTGATCATTACAACGCTGCTGACACTGTCCCCGGTCATCATAGGATTATTGCTGTGGAACAAACTACCGGAGCAAGTACCGACTCATTTCGGCTTTGATGGTCAGCCGGATAGCTGGAGCAGCCGTACATTCGCTGTATTCGGTTTACCCTTGATCCTGCTGCTGGTACATCTCATCTGTGTAAAGATTACGGATATCGATCCTAAGGGAGAGAACATCACCGGAAAGATCTACGGATTAACACTGTGGATCACCCCGGTTGTTTCTCTGTTTGTATCTGTGATTACCTACAGTCATGCGCTGGGTTACGAACTGAATGTCAACTTTGCGGCATCTATTATGACCGGCATGATGTTTATCGTTATCGGAAACTATCTGCCGAAGTGCCGGCAGAACTACACCATAGGTATCAAGATTCCCTGGACGCTGGCGGATGAAGACAACTGGAACCGGACGCACCGGATGGCCGGACCTCTGTGGATGGCAGGAGGACTGGTGATCATGCTGTCAGGATTGATCACAGGAAATCAAGCGCTGGTAATGCTTCTCGTGCTGCCTGTCATTACGCTTGTACCGGTCCTGTATTCCTACCATCTGCACAGACAGAAACAATCATAAAAACAATAGCAGGGAGAATTCCCTGTTATTTGTTTGATGGCGGCTTATTTCTGTATTCATTCTGCGCCTGTGAGTGTTTGATCGTCAGATGGCTCTGAACTCCTTTTTGTATCGGTATTAGCCTGGTTGAATGCCTCTCCGAAGAACAGGATCGCGATGATGATCTTCAGCCACAGCGCACTCAGGAACAATGCTGCAAGAGAACCGTATACGGCAGATGCTTTCCAGAACCGCGGTATGAAGAAGGCAAACGCTGCTGTAAAGAGTTCCCATATCACGGCCGTAAAGAGGGCACCCGGCATGTATTCCTTCAGATTGTGTTTTCCTCCCGGAAGGTACGTATACGTCAGAAGAATGACGAAGAAATTCAAAGCGATCAGCAGGATGCCGCTGTATTCAAAAACCGTCAATACACTGCCGGTGATATCCGGCAGAGAAAGAAGACCGGTAACAGCTGTAATCAATTCCAGAACGGCCTTTTCGAACAGCTGGAAGATCAGCAGCGCCGGTATCATAACTATATACAGCAATGTGAAAAGCAAGGCGATCCCTTTGTCCCGCAGGAAATGCTTCGGCTCATGCTGCATTGTTTTCAGTCCCAGCTGAATCGCTGAAATACCCCTGGAGGCAGATACCAGTGTAGCGATGGCGGACAGTGATGCTACAAAGCTGCCGGACTGCTGATTCAGATTATGGATCATGCTTTCGAGCATGGTACGGACTTCCGGTACAAGCCGGACGTGTTCGAAGATTGCCATGGCTGTTTCTTCCGCTGAAAAACCGGGAAGCCGGTTGACCGCAGCAATCACGAGGATCAGAAGCGGAATCATCGCCATCAGAATACAGAGTGCTGCGTGACCGGAATAGACGATCATCTCATGCACAGTAAAAATACCCTGTGCTTTCCTGATTGTGTCAGCTGTTTTCTGTATACGTTTCTTCTTCATTCCTGAATCATTGTACCATTATGTTTGTTCAGTTTGACGACCGACTGATTTCAGTTCTTCCTGCTAATTGTAATACAATGATTCCGGAGGGCTTGCCTATGGATGAAACACGGAAAGTATGTATACATGATATCGATCTGGACGGTACGAGTTTCATTGCGCCTGTTGAAGGCAGCCACGGAGTCTGGTATTACGGCATGGATCCTTCTTCCGGTGATCTGTATGAAGCGGAAGAGATCATGAAAGACGGCAGAATACCGAAAGGGGACAGACTGTTTCTGATCCGTTATCCGGAGGGTACAGTATCTGCCGTACATGAAAGGAAGGACGGTGTCTGCCATGAAGTGCCGGTATATGATCATGGGAAGATCTGTGTTCTCTGCGTTGATTTCCTGTCGCACAGTATCCATATCAGTGAAATCGATCCGGAGACAATAACGGAACGGGAAACAGCTGTTATCCCGCTGGATTCCGTCCGAGACTGCTATAATCTGAAACTTCTGCGGACACCGCTGTGCCTCTGCCGGAGCGGGAAGGAAGATCTCTTTGAGATGATCTGGCCGGAACATGTTTCCTTCCGGGTATCACCGCACGAGAGTCTCAGCCTGCGGATCGGAGAGCGTGTGTATTTCACGGAGTGGTTCGAGGATCCGGATTACCGGGAGGAAACCGTCATCAGGGACATTCATACAGGAGAGATCCTGGAACGTCTGCACGGTGATATCCGATTGATGCCGGACGGTTCGTACTGGCATGTACATTGATTGAATCTGTTACGTAGCA
>JAFWJP010000101.1 GCA_017514645.1 Solobacterium sp.
AAAGAGTTCCTTTGTCTCATCCGGGGAAACGGATACAGCGTCCTGGGTATGAAAACCCAGATCGCTCAGTTCATTCTTTTCCGGATCGTATTCATAATCGTGATCTTCGAATACAAAACGAATCAGGCCGTTTCTGACCGTGCAGGAACGGAAGGTGATATCCGGGACACCGAGGCATTCCGCCAGCGCCTGATGATCGAACAGGGGTGTTTCATTGCCGTCCTGATCGACCAGTGTGAAGGTGACGGCGACGTGATCACCGTTCCGTGTTTCCCTGGCATACCAGAAATGTGTATCATCGTAGGCATAAGGTCTGACATCACCGTTCAGAACAGTGTCCTTGACGTTCCACGGTGTCAGTTTCTCGGCTGCTTTGTATCGTTTGCGCATGTCGGTCATAGTGTGATTCCTCCGTTATTACAGATATTGTACCGCACTCAGGCAGGTGATGAACGGTCTGATTTGGTTGTAGAATAGGATCATGGAAACGATGATCGGCTGGCTGACAATGAAGACGGAAGCGCCGGAAATGTACGGGATGCTTCATCTCTGTGCGCTTGTTCTGTGTGTTCTCGGGGCATACGGATATACCCGCTGGACAAAGGGGAAGGAAGAAAGGTTCCTGTTCCGTACAGGGCTCGTTCTTTTTGTTCTGGAATGTGCCAAGCAGGTCTTCATCTTCCGTGTACTGAACCGGGCAGAATACTACAACTGGTGGTATGTTCCCTTCCAGCTCTGCAGTGTTCCGATGTATCTGTGTCTCTGTCTGCCGTTCCTGAAGGAGCCGCAGAAACAGACGGTGTACGGGTTCCTTTCTTCCTATGCGTTCATCGGAACGCTCTGTGCGCTGGTCTATCCGGAGGATATGCTCAGGGAGTACTGGTTCCTGACGGTACACGGGTTCCTGTGGCATGGAATCCTTCTGGGGATCTCTCTTACAGCCAGGCGGATAAAGGCACAGAAAAACAATGGATTCCGCTCTGTGTTTCTGCTGTTCTGCGCTCTCTGCGTCTGTGCGGAACTCATCAACACAGCTGGATACTGCCTGCATACTGCCGGAAGCGCACCGGACATGTTCTATATTTCGCCGTTTCTTCCGGCTGCGCAGCCGGTATTCGCTGTGATTGGCAGAGATCTCGGCCGCGGCATTGAGATCATTGTCTATCTCGGTATTCTGTCTCTGGGATCCTTTCTTCTGTTCAGATTCCATAAAAAAAGAGTCTGAGATCACTCAAACTCTTCTATGAGTGCTGCTGAAATACGCCGGATCCGCTGCTTGATGGCCCCGGTATCGAGTCCTCTGTCCAGCAGTGTACACGCGAAGAAGCAGGTAGAGGAGAGAACAGCCTCCAGCATGTTGTTGGCAGTCTGGCTGTCATAGGCTGAGGAAATGTTCAGTAGTTCCTGTACCTGTTCCGGTATAATGATCTCCGGTCTGGCGAACTGATGACCGATGTAGTTCATGATGAACTTCCGCTTCATCGGATCATCCGCAATGTAATCCACCAGATAATCCGACAGATGCTGAAGGGCTTTCTTGAATTCGGTGGACAGT
>JAFWJP010000102.1 GCA_017514645.1 Solobacterium sp.
AGATCGCCGTAAAGCTGCAGGCCCAGAAACGCCTGGAACGCATCGGATCCCGGAAGACCGGAAGCTGGAAGGTCTACAGGTTCTGAATCCCGTATGATCAAACAGCTCTCTTCGCTTGCGGAAGAGAGCTGTTTTTATTGTACTCAGCTGATTTCTTCGTACAGAGCAGGCTGTACGAATGTTTCGGTATTCAGATATCCCCGGTCTGTCAGTTTCAGCGCTGAGACACAGGTCAGGGACAGCAGGCAGAAGTTCATGATGTTGTTGATGTGTTCATAGCCCTGCTCATTGAAGGCTTTGCGGACATTGTCGAATTCCTCTGCTGTCTTCTGCACGGATTTCCGGGTGAGCAGTCCGGCGATCGGCAGGGCGATCTCCCCGCTGATCTGTCCGTCCAGCGCAGCCGTAATGCCGCCCTGCAGCTCAATGACCCGGTTGACGGCCGTCATCATGTCTGTTTCGTTGTTTCCCATCACGATGAGATCATGGGAATCATGCGCATAGCTGGATGCACAGGCACCCTGTTTGATACCGGAGCCGCAGGAGAACCCGTACGCAATGTGGTTGTCCCTCCCGTGCCGTTCGACCACCATGACCAGCTGACAGCCTGATTCCTTCCACTGCAGCTTATGGTCCTTGATCTGCATCGGAACGAAGACTTCCTCCGTACGGTTGGACCCCGGCAGGATCTTCATGACCCGGACGTTGACAGTCCTGTCCTCTCCGTCCGCAGGGACTGTAAAATCATCCAGGACAAGTTTCCGGCTGTGCACCGTATCCTCAAACAGTCCTCCGAGTGTATATGTTTCCTTTTCCTTCTCCGGTTCGTTGATATCGTAGATACAGGATCCCTTTTTGTAGGTCTGTACGATATGCAGCGTATCCAGATCATCCAGCAGAACAAAGTCCGCAAGTCTTCCCGGCGCGATAACCCCTCTGTCGAGAAGGTTCATCCGTCTAGCCGGTGTATATGTCGTGCAGTACACTGCATATTCCGGTTTCATGCCGAAACCGATGGCCTTGCGCATGACCGCGTCCACGTGTCCTTTCCGGCAAAGAATATCCGGGAAGGTATCATCCGTCACAAAGCTGAAATACTCATACAGCTGATTCTTGCACACATAGTCAATGACTTCCTGCGTGACCATGACGTCCTGCAGCTGAACGAACATACCGTTCTCAAAGCGCTGTTTCAGTTCCTCAACACTGTGTGTACAGTGATCGCTCTGGATCCCGCGGAAAAGGAACTTCGCCAGATCGGCATCTACCAGTTCCGGGCAGTGTCCTTCCAGCGGATACACTGGTTCCTGCTCATGAATGCAGTCGATGAACTTTCCGACTTCGGAATCGTTTTCTTCAATGATCTCCCGGAAGTTCATGACTTCTCCGAGACAGATGACATTCTCTGCCTGTTTCAGTTCCAGCATGTCTTCACAGGTGATTGTTCCGCCGCTGGTTTCGTATTGTCTGCCCATGATCGGTACATTGCTGGGAATGGCATAATAGCAGTCATAGGGACTCTGTCTGCCGGAGGCGATCATCGCCAGGATCCCGTCCTTTCCGCAGACATTGGCGATCTCATGCGGCTCAGAGACGATCGTTGTCAGACCATTGCGGGCTGTGTATTCACAGAACGCTTCCGGTGTTACCAGCGAACTTTCAATGTGCATATGTATATCAATCAGACCGGGAATCATGTAGTTCCCTTTCCCGTCGATCTCCGCTTCCGCCGTGATCTCTCCGCTGCGCTTCCGGTCGATATACAGGAATTTACCATCCTTGATATAGACATCCGCAGAGAAGAATGTCTTGAAATAACTGTTGAATACGTTGACGTTCCGGACACAGATATCCGCGTGGTTCAGACCCTTCATGGCTTTCTCCTTCCGTACACTATGATTCTATCAAAAAACCCGGAGAAATATCCGGGTACGGATGCCTGCAATTATCATTTCAGGGCAATCGGTATTTCAGCCAGCAGACGATCAGGAAAACCAGCGGAACTGCCGTCAGATACAGCGCGTTGTACGGGTGTTCCGTGATGAGCCCGTTCAGTGTACCGATCACAATCCCCGACAACAGGATCAGCAGCGGATGTCCGAGGATCAGCAGATGGTACTGTGACAGGATCTCCCGCAGCTCCGGCACCATTCCTGCCCGGAGAAGATACAGCGCTGCCGCAAACACGATGAATATGCACAGATACAGGATCCATGCTGCCCGGATCAGGATCCGCAGACTGCCGGCAGCCTGCATTTTCTTCGCTGTACGGATTCCTGCCAGAGAACCGAGGATCAGGCAGGAAGCGGAAACGATGTACGGGATCATTGCCCGGATGCCGATGATGTACTCCGGCAGAATGATAAACTGCATCCGGTAATACTCCTGAAGAATGAACAGATACCGGTACAGAACAAAACCGCAGATCATCAGCGTAACGAGAGCGATCCAGTACCAGCGGGTACCAGGAACATCCCGCACGGAACCGTTCAGAACCTCATTCATATCCAGTTCCAGGATCTCTGCCAGTTTCTGCAGTGTTTCAAGATCCGGTTCCGACTTCCCGTTCTCATAGTTTGATATGGTCTGCCGGGTCACATGAAGCTGTTCTGCCAGGGTATCCTGGGTCATTTTCTTCTGTATTCTCGCGTCTCTGATGAAAGCCCCCAAGTGTTTCATACTTCTTCCGGTCCTTCCTGTCTCTATTGTCAACGGCATTCCCCGGAAAGTCACGCAAAGAATCCTTGCGCTGATGATTTCACCGGAAAAACGGAGGGACCGGTGCTATCATATTCGTATATCGGAGAATTGTTATGCTTGGTGTTATTGTCAATACGCTTGCGGTCATCTTCGGTTCCCTGATCGGAATCGTTGTCAAGCGCGGGATCAGTGATTCCCTATCAGATGCGGTCATGAAAGCGCTGGGTCTCTGTACCATTGTCATTGGTATTTCCGGTGCGGTATCCGGAGGGGATCCGCTTGTGATGATCCTGTCCATGACAGCCGGTGTGATCGTCGGCACCATGCTGGATATCGACGGTCACATGAACCGTTTCAGCACCTTTCTGGAACAGCGTCTTCATGCCGGGGAAGGATCCGGTTTCTCCCAGGGATTCCTTTCCGCAACACTGTTCGCCTGTATCGGTGCAATGGCAATCGTCGGCAGTTTCAATGCCGGACTGACCGGTGATTACGAGATCCTGTTCACCAAGTCTATCCTGGACTTCATCACCTGTGTGATGCTGGCAGGCGCCATGGGCGTCGGTGTTCTGTTTGCGGCGGTACCGCTGTTTCTCTATCAGGGAACTCTGGTTCTGCTTTCGCATCTTCTGCAGAATGTCCTGACCGATCAAGGACTGATCAACCAGATCAATGTCGTCGGCAGCCTGATGATCATCGCCATCGGCCTCAACATTCTCGGCATCACAAAGATCAAGGTCGCGGATCTTCTGCCGGCCCTGCTGTTTGTACCGCTTATGTATGCACTGATCGGTTATCTGCCGGTCTGAACAGATTCATCCGCAGGTCGTCATTCCAGCACCTGTGTTTTTTACATAATAATAAAAAGAGAACTGTTATATGAACGCAGACAGACAAATGACCGCAAAGCTGATGTTCCGGCTGCTGCCGGTACAGGTTTTGATTGCGGCATCCGGGGCAGTCAACGGTATCATCACCGGTCTTTTTGCCAGCAATTCCCTGGGTGAACAAGCAATGAGCGCTGTCGGTCTGTATAACCCCATTCAGATGTTCATCGGCGCTCTCAGTACACTGCTGGTCGGCGGTGCAGCGATCCTCTGCGGACAGTACATGGGAAGAAACATGCAGCAGCGCACCCAGGAGATCTTTTCCCTGGATATCCTGGCTGCAGCACTGACCGGAATCATTCTGACTGCTGTACTGACACTGGCCGGATTATTTACGTCCTGCCGTTTCTTTGCCAGGGATGTGCTTCTGCAGCCGGGCTTCCGCCGGTATCTTCTCGGACAGGTCATCGGCATCCTGCCGCTGATCCTCGGCAATCAGTTCGCTGTATTTCTTTCCCTGGAAAACAAAACCGGACGTACCACCTTTGCCAGTCTGGTCTGCATTGTCTGCAATACGGTTCTGAATTATCTTTTCCTCTATGTGCTGAAACTGGAAGTGTTCGGCCTGGGCCTGGCATCATCCCTCAGCATGTGGGTCTTCCTGATCCTGGAGGCACAGCATTTCTTCAGCGGGAAATCTTCCTTCCGTCTGCGGTTCGCCCGCCCGTCCGGAAATGACAGTGCTGTTCTGCTGAAGACCGGTTTTCCCGGAGCAATCAACTACGGGTACCAGGCACTGCGCGGTATGCTGGTCAACAATCTGCTGCTGACATATGCCGGTCATGCCGGTGTATCAGCGTTTGCGGCGGTCAATTCCCTGCTGGGACTGTTCTGGGCGATTCCCGGCGGAATGCTGGCGGTATCGCGGATGCTGATGAATATCAGTATCGGCGAGGAGGACCGCAGAACGCTTGCCGATATCATGCGTACTGCAATGTACCGCTTTGTACCGCTCATGTTTGCAGTTTCCCTGTGCCTGGCGTTCCTCGCTGCTCCGATGACCCGGCTGTTTTTCCGGGATGTACAGGATCCCGTGTACATCGATACACTGCTGGGATTCCGGATCCTGCCCTTCTGCATGCCTCTGAGCATCATCTGCATGCACTTTGCCTGCTACGGCCAGTCGTCGGGAAAACACGTCCTTGTGCATCTGCTTGCCTTGCTGGACGGTGTTGTCTGCGTTGCTGGATTCTCGGCGCTCCTCATGCCGAAGACCGGAATCAGCGGTGTGTATTATGCCAATATCCTGAACGGCATCACAACAACGCTGGTGATCCTCTGCTGCTCGGTCATCAAAGGAAAAAAGTTCCCCCGCAGCATGGAGGAACTGATGGTGATTCCTGCTTCCTTCGGAGTACCGGAAGAAGACCGTATGAATCTGTCCCTGCGTACACTGGAGGAAGTATCTTCCGTATCGGAACAGATACAGGATTTCTGCAGCCGGAAAGGTCTCGATGAAAAGCGTTCCCTCTATGCCGGTCTGTTCCTGTAGGAAATGGCCGGCAATGTCATCGAGCACGGTTTCTCCAAGGACCGCAGAACACATACCGTCGACATCCGTACGGTATACAAAAACAACAGCGTCATTCTGCGCATCAAGGATGACTGTATCCCGTTTGATCCGCAGGAGCGCAGCAGGCTCACGAATCCGGAAGATCCGGCCGAAAACATCGGAATCCGGATGGTCTGGCAGATGGCCGAAGAGATTCAGTACCGGAATATTCTCGGTCTCAATGTACTGACCATCCGCATCTGAAACCGGATCAGTAACCCAGGTCTTCGTTGATCAGCAGAATTTGGATCCTGCCTTCCGGCATGGATCTTTTTGTTACGACGAACTGATTGCACAGCGTCGCCGGCGTACTGCAGTGAACACAGTGTCCAAGCTGTGCACAGGGATTGGGACGGTTGAGGCGGATATTGTTGGCCGGGGCAGCGATATCCTCATTCCGGATGACTGCCTCCTCGATATTCCGTACCAGTTTGTTCGTTCCGGCTATGACGAACACCTGTCCCGGACCGTAGCACAAAGCCGCAACCCGGTTCCCCGTATTGTCCACGTTGTACAGATGCCCGTCGACTGTCAGGGCATTGGTGCTCATCAGATAACAATCCGCTGTCAGCGACTGCAGAAACACCTTCCGCATATCATCCGTATGATAGCGGTCAAACACTGTATAGTCCGGATTCCCGGTCAGCCAGCCGATGATCCCGGTCTCCTTCAGCGTCTCCGAACCGCCGAATCCAATACTGGAACCGGCCGGGATCTGCTGTTTCAGATCGTTCAGAGCATCTTCCGCTGTTTCGTAGTAATCTGCTGTAAAACCGTTGTCCCGCAGGTGCCTGATGCACTCTGCTGCAAGCTTTCTTCTTGCGTCACGTACATTCGGATCCATTGTCATACCTCTGTTTCTGACCTCATTGTAGCAGAGCCACGGTTGCGATTGATTAAAATCCGCAGAACACGCATAATGAAATCAGGAGGATTATGTTATGAAGGCATTGAGAGTATTCAAGTGCAAAAAGTGCGGTAAGATGGTGATTCAGCTGAACAAAGCCGGCTGCCCGACCATGTGCTGCGGTGAAGAAATGGTGGAGCTGAAGGCCAACACAACAGACGGTGCGACCGAAAAGCATGTACCGGCTGTTGTCAGGGAAGGTGACACGCTGAAGGTAACGGTAGGTTCGGTTGAACATCCGATGCTGGAAGAGCACTTCATTCAGTGGATCGCAGTCGTGGAGGACGGAGGATTCCGTCTCACATATCTGAATCCGGGTGAGAAGCCTTACGCAGAATTCAAAGGCGTCGCTGAAGAAGCAGAAGTCTACGAATACTGCAATCTGCACGGTCTCTGGAAAACAACCGCATAATTCATTCCGGGACAAAGAAGACGGGAAACCGTCTTTTTCTTATGCATTAGACATTCTGATGCTTTTATTAGTTTTAATCGTTTTACTTATTATATGGCCAGGGATATATTGATGATGTCAATAGAGCTCATCGACAGATCACAGGGTATACCGGGTGTTTTTACTCACACACATTTCTATTATCCGGTATTGCCGCAGGTTCCGTTCATGGGCTCGAAACTACAGCTGTACTGTTCGAACAGTACAATACAGTGGATAAGCGGTCCCTGCGGGCCGCTTATTCATTGGAGATAGATATGTTCAGAAAATCAGCGCATCAGCCGTTGTTCGGCGGTACCCGCTACGACTATTATGATCAGGGCCGGAAGCTCGGTTCTGTGGTATTTGAAAAACGCTTCGGCAAATCGGTCTACCTGTACGATGTAGAGATCGATGAGCCTTACCGGAACCATGGCTACGGCACCAACATGATCAATGAAGCAGACAGTTTCACACAGTCGCTGTATCCGGATCTTCGCAAACTGACACTGCGGGTTCAGATCGACAACGAGATTGCCTACAGACTGTACACAAAGTGCAATTATCACATCACTGGACGCGGTACAGGTACGGTGACGATGGAAAAACCGTTTGCCAACGTACTGTCGAAAGCCTACGCCCGCTGATGATCAAACGTAATACACCGAGGTGATGTTCTCACCCCGGTGTTTTTCATTATTCGAATTTTCCTTTCAGGAAGACTTCCTTGTTTACTACAGCTGCCTTGCCGCGGGCATAGACCGTATCCACGTTCATGTCTTCGTCGTAGATAATGATATCTGCGTCCGCTCCTGCAGCGATCGTTCCCTTGATACCCTTCATATTGATCAGGAACGCAGGTGTCGTTGTCAGCAGTTTCAGACCCTCCTCCAGCGGTACGTTCTTCTCCTGTACCAGAACCTTCAGAAGCTGGTGCAGGGATCTCGGCGTACTGTAGGTCAGACCGATCAGTTCCTTCTTCTCGTTGAACTTCGGCATGGATCCGTATCCGTCACTGGTCATGGACATGTTGTCATAGCCGGCTTCCTGGAATGCGTGTACCAGCATATCCGCAGTCTCACGGTTCTCTTCCAGCGTCTCTCCGGCCGTGATGTCGATGTAGCCGCCCATCTTCATGAAACGGATACCATCCTCAAACAGATCCGGATTTCTTGTCATATGTGTCGGCAGATACTTCGTGATCGGGACGTCTGCGTGCTCTACAGCATAGAACAGCGGATCCAGCTTTGCCGGTCCGTCACCCATATGGATGGTGGTGAATCCGGCCTTGCCTGCCAGCAGTCCGCCTCTTCTGGAGGCAGTTGCGACACGGATCAGTTCTTCTCCGGTCATGTTGGAACTGCGGTGATCGGACATGGAAGTCTTGACACCGATGATCTGGCTGAACAGCATGACATCACGCTCAATATCGCCGGTCAGCGTTACGGTCGGAAGACCGTACGATCCTGTCAGCATAAAGCAGGTAATACCCAGTTCATTGTAGGACTTCGTCTTTTCAAGCAGATTCTCCAGACTGCGGGAGATACCGTCCGTACCGAGCAGGCCGACAACGGTGGTCACACCGGCACCGACGATCGTGGACAGCTGTGATTCAGGAACCCTGGTTGTCGGTCCCCCTTCACCGCCTCCGCCGGTAATGTGCTCGTGAATGTCCAGATAACCCGGGACAACGGTTCTTCCTTCTGCATCGATCTTTTCCACTTCGTCGATCGCATCGTATTCGTCAATGTGATCGGCGATGCGGATAATCTTCTCACCCTCGATCAGAATGTCCTTGATTCCCAGAGGTGCAGGAGAAAAGATGTTCGCATGTTTAATGATCTTCATAGTAGATACTCCTTCTTCTTTCAATGTACAACAAATATGACGCAGAATCACCTGCGGTATATCCTCTTCAGGCAGTTTATGACCTGTTTCTGCAGTGCTTCCTTGTACCGCAGATATCCGGAAACGTCTTCTTCATCCGGTGTTTCACCACGGTTCAGCGACGCATAGACACGCTCTGCGCATGAATCATTGGGCAGTATTGTTTCTTCTGCAGGCAGATCTGCCGGTCCGCTGATAATGACCCGGCACTTGCCTCTGGGGCCTTCTCCCGCCGCATCCGTGATCAGACCTTCCTGTTCCGTAAGCGGTTCATCCTGATACGTCAGGGACATATACGGCGGCAGAAGGATCTCCCGTTCCTCCGCCTTGGCATAGTACGGCAGCGCTTCAGCAAAATCCAGAGCCGGAATTCCTGCCGGTATGATGATCTCCAGCAAAGCGATCCCGATCCGGTCACGATAGGCATCCAGGAACCCGGCAGTTGATGTCGATGTGAACGAGAGCGTCATTCCGGCATTGCGCTGTGCCAGATGATCCGACCAGCGTTCCACCCGGTATACCGTCCTCTGTGCACTCTTTCTGCCCTTGTACAGCGCTGAGATCAGGCAGCGGTACACTTCCAGCAAACGTTCCGGATCCTCGGTGACTGCCGGATTCAGACGTTTCCCTTCCGCGCTTCTGGCGGTTTCACTGCCGATTCCCGGATACAGCAGGGAATTCAAGGTCAGGTAGGCTTTCGGATCCGACCAGAACGGATCATCACCCTCTGTATCACCCTCATAGTACCGAAGGGCTTTCAGTTCATCTTCACTGAACATCATCTTCCTCACAATAGACTCATCAAAACATACAGCCAGTGTGCCGCCGCTCCCGCAGCCAGTCCGCCCAGTGTATGGCTCAGGATCGCCCTGCCGATCAGTTCCCGGCAGTCCAGACTGTCCATCATGGACGCATGAGTGCTGAGATAGCCGCTCCAGCACATGCACATCGCCGTAAATACAGCAATATCACCCGGACCGATCAGACCTGCAGCTGCCAGGTTTGCCGCAACACCGAGCGACGCCCCGGCTGCCCCAAGCGCAGTCACAGGAACACCCACCGCTTCCGGGGAAGAGAAGCCGAACAGCGGACGCAGAATGAAATCCGCTTTCTCCGCCAGCAGCGGAAGAAGACGGATCCCTTCAAACGCTGCACCGGTATAGGTACCATCAGCGGACGGCCCGTTCGTCAGCATCATCACCAGGGTACAGATCACCAGCACGCCCGGAATGATGCTCAGACCCATGCGCACCCCGCTGTGACCGCCTTCCAGAAGCGCAGACATCGCTCTGTTTGCGGCATTTCCGCTGCGCACCGGCCGTTTGCCCTCCGGAATCTCAATTTCACCGTACGGCATCATTTCCTCCGTACCGTACCGTTTCTTTGTAAATATCAGCATGACCCGCGTACTGACAATACTGCCGGCAACCGCGCCCAGAAAGCCGGCCAGTACAGCCTTCCCAAGAGACGTACCCATGACCGGGGACAGACTGTACATATAGATACAGACGATCAGACCCATACCGAACGAAGTCCCGAGATTTGTCAAAGCCGGGAACTGGTATTTCCTGAAATACTTACGGAATCCGCTGTCATCCGCCAGTGTCAGGATCGCCGGATTATCGGAAAGAAACGTCGTCACAACACCAAGGGCAGCCGCTCCGGGCAGATCGTACAGCGGCTTCATCAGATACTGCAGCAGCCGATGCACCAGTGCCACAAAGCCGAATTCCGTAAGAAGAGCCGATACTGCGCCCATGATCACGCAGACCGCCATGATGTACAGCACCGTATCCACCAGCAGCCGGTATGCCGTATTCATGATCGTGTTCAATGTATTCGCTGTACCCATGCGTACCGCAAACAATGTAAAAAGTCCGAAGAATACCAATGTAAAGACAAAGGTCTCAGGACTCAATTCGTTTTTATAGGACGGTTGGTTCTCCTGCATCGTTATTCCCCCGCAGTACAGTTGTCACCAACATTATAGCACTCAGGAGAACTGATCCTCCTTTTTCGGCAGGATCCGGAACATGATCAGCACAACAGCAGCCATGATAAACAAAGAAACCAGGTAGAACATCTGATACGTTCCGGTCATATCGTATACTTTGCCAGCCAGTGTCGGACCGACCACACCGCCCAGAGAGATCAGCGCTCCCAGCGGACCCATGATCAGCCGGTAATCCTTCTTGCCGAAGACCAGCGGAATCGACAGAGGAAACACAACGGCACCGAATACACAGCCGAAACCGACACCGATAATCACCAGCAGAAGCGCCGGCATCACCCTGCAGAACAACAGTCCCGTCATCGCGAACACCAGCGTCAGACATGCCCAGCAGAATGCCAGACGTACACCGGCACGGTCAAAGATCCTCCCCAGCAGGATCTTGCACAGCGCCATCACGAACATGCATACACTCAGGAAATTGGCACTGAAGGCCAGTGAGTATCCACGATCCTGCAGATGCGGTGAAATAGATGTATACATCCCGTTCATGCAGGTACCGATCACAACAGCCATGACGCAGATGATCCAGAACAGCGGCATCCTGCGCACTTCCGCAAAGGAATAACCGCTGACTTCTCCCTGCACTTCCGTTACCGTTTCCTTGTTTTCCGTATACGGTGTGAGCCCCATATCCTCCGGTTTCAGCTTCAGCAGGAAGAAGACGCAGGGAACCGCCGTCACCGCCAGAAACAGGAACAGCACACGGTATGTACCGCGCCAGCCCAGGCGTGTCATCAGCTGACCAGCCAGGGAATTGAAGATCGCTCCGCCGAATCCCGAACCCATTGATGCCAGACCCAGCGCATAGCCGACCTTGTCCCGGAACCAGTTATTGATGAGGAACGTCATCGGCAGGGTTGTTACAAGGCACATCGTAATACCGTTGATCAGATGCGTCGCATACAGAACATAGATATTATTCGCTGTACTGTTCAGGAAATAAGCGATGCACATGACCGTGATCGATACTTTCATGACTTTGACAATATTGGTTTCATTGAAGATCTTCCCGGCGCAGAAGGACGCTGCCATGGATCCGAAACTCATCAGCGACAGCATCATGCTGACGGACTGCCTGGACAGCCCCAGATCCTCCGAAACCGGCTTGATGAACAATGAATTGCAGTTGGAGACGATGCCCATCGCCGCAGCCATGATCACACACCCTGCGCCGACGATCACCCAGCCATAGAATATCTTTCCCTGTTTCATAATACTTCCCCGAATCAAATCCATTTAAACATACCACAGATCCGGCTGCTCAGCGGAGATTTCCTGCGGATTTCACCGATCACGGAAACAGATCTGCACGATCCGCATTCTGACCAGTGAGTCGCAGAAGCGGATCATCACTTTGTGAAACAGCCCCACTTCCGGATAGATATCCCGGTAGCCCCGCATATAGCTCTTCGCACTGACCGACGCGAACCGCTCGCTCCACAGTTCCACCGTGTGTTCATCATCCAGCGAGAACAGCGCACCGACATCGGTGATTCCCGCCCCTTTCAGCCATGTTTTCGTCATCATCTTCGCACCGCGCCTGTTGCAGCTGTCAAATGCCAGCACAGCTCCGGGAAACTGCTCTGCCATCGCGCAGAACAGTTTTCTCACGTCCTCTGTCCGAAAGTAGTAAAAGACACCGGCCGCAACGAAGACCGCGCCGTCATGAGCGTCAATGCGGTCCATCCAGCTGAAATCGTTCAGATCACAGGCAAGGTTCTGTTCCCGTTCTCCTGCCGGCAGGATCTCATTGCGGATGGCAATGACATCCGGAAAATCAATGTTCCAGCCGGTACACTGTCCGTTGTCCGCCTTGCGGAACAGATCATCCAGTCCGCAGCCCATGTTCACAACTGCGGCTCTGGGATGTTCCTGCAGATACTGCTGTACTTCCTGCAGAAGATCATACTGACGCTGCGCGACTTCCAGCGCTCCGAACAGACCTGCTGCGGATTCCATCATCCTGCGCTTCGATGCAAAATCATAGTCCAGGCGGCTGCAGATCCGCTCCGCTTCCGGATCAAGGAACAGATGCGGATAGTGCTGCGAACAGATCATTCTCCCGTACAGCGGGATGACCAGGGTTTCCTGAACGGTATTCTTCTCAATGTGATATTTTTCAGCCATGATGCCCTCCAGTTAGCAAACACTAACCATCATACCATGAATCTTAAAGAATGAAACACAGTGTTTCCGGTCTGCCGCGTGCGATAATACAGGTATGCTGAGATGGTTCGGAATCTTAACGGGAATCTTCGGGGTGATCCTGTTCGCTCTGCCGTTCTTTGCGGGTATCTTCAATGCCGGAAGCCTTGCCGGAACGTTCCTTTTCCTGTGCATTGCGCTTGGGTGCGGATACGAAAAGCACCTGTCTGCGCTTTGTGCTTCGGTACCCTGGATCCGCTGTGCCTGCCGCATCGCTCAGCTCGGATGTATCCTGTTTGCGGCAGTCTCAATGATCACCGGTGTATTCATGTACCGGGAGTGTCACAGAACACCGGATCCCGCAAAGGAACAGACCGTGATCGTCCTCGGATGCGGACTGGAAGGAAACCGTCCGAGCCGTTCCCTGCTCTACCGCCTGCAGGCTGCCGAACAGTGGCTGAAGGAACACCCTGATGCACCAGTGATCGTCAGCGGCGGTCAGGGAAGCGATGAAATCATGTCAGAGGCACAGTGCATGGCCGGATGGCTGAAAAATCACGGCATCGATGAATCCCGCATCTATCAGGAAGACCGCTCCTCATCCACCTACGAAAACCTCGCATTCTCCCGGGCGATACTGGAAGAAAACAGCCTTCCGGAGGATATTCTTCTCGTTACCAACGACTTTCATATTTACCGGGCCTGCATGATCGCCCGCAGACAGGGATATACCTGTACAGGTCTCCCCGCAAAAACAACGCCGTGGCTCTTTCCTGCCTCGGTGCTGCGTGAAGTATTCGGTATTCTGTATATTATGATCAAAAGCTGATACGCAGCCTTTTTTACTGCAGAGACAGCCGGGCGATCTCGGTATAGATCACGCCGTGTTCACCGCGTTCGGATCTCATCAGCGAGATCCTGTTTACTTCCCATGCAGCATCCGGAACCATCACGTGCTGCAGTACATCATTGTCATTGTACGCTTTCCGCAGCAGTGTGATATGCGGTACAAACGGTTTCTGATCGAACGGAATACCCGCATTCTTCAGACATTGACGTACCTGTGCCGCCAGTGTATCCAGCTCCCTGCTGTCCTTGACACCGCACCAGTACAGTCTGCGGAAACAGCCGGGTGCAGACAGCGACAAGGAAAACCGGCCGCAGCGGACCGGCGCAAGAAGCCGCAGGATCTCCTGCGGATCCGGATACTCTCCGATGTAGGCAAGGGTCAGATGGAAATTGTTCCGGTCATCATAGCTGCCCCGGAGACCTTTCTCATACATCCGCTGCTGAACGGTGCACAGCGCATCCCGTACAGCCTCATCCGGCAATACCGCAAGAAACAGCCGCATGACTACAGATAACGGACGTAGCCGTCCTCACCCTTCTCAAAGCCGAGACGGTTCAGATACTCCGTATGATGTTCCGTAGGTCCCTGATAGACCAGTGTACGGATCCCTTCTGCAGGAAGCTGTTCCTGCAGATAGGCACCGATCGTGAAATCACGCATTTCCGGTATCGCATAATCCAGCAGGATATTCATCCGCTCTTCATGGCGGATACCGGCAAAGACACCGGCAGGTTTCCCTTCACAGTTGATGAAGCAGATGTAGTCCGCTTTCGTCACATCAGGATCGATTCCCGGAAAACAGGCACGGATATCCGCATCATGTACAGCCAGAAAGTGCTGCAGGTAACGGTCCTCCGCATTGACCCTGACCAGCTCATAATCCCGGCGGGAATGTGCCATCTTCCACAGAAAGCGCAGGTTGATGCCGACAAGGCAGATATTCATCAGCGCTGTCGGATACGAATGTATGATCAGAGCATATGCCGCAAAGATCACACTGCCGACCGTATTCACCACTCTCAGTTTGAATACCGACGTCATCAAAAACGAAACGAGTACCAGGAATGATCCCAGGTAGCCGAACATCTCTATCCAGTTCATAGATTCTCCATTCTAACGATTGCAGGTAATCGGATGCGGAACGTACAGTTCCTCCAGATACGCAGTATCTGCCTGTGTCAGTTCCACATCAAAGCATCTGACCGCATCATCCAGATATTTCTCTTTGGTAATACCGATGATCGGAGACGCTGTACCTTTGGCAAACTCCCAGGCAAGGCAGATATTCGTCATGGAACAGCCGTATTTCTGTGACAGTTCCCAGACACGTTCAGCGATCATCCGGTCCGATTCCGCCATTCTGTCATACCGCGTTCCCTGTTCCGCGTCAAGCCGGTAGCGCTCGGAATCCGAAGACCAGCTCCTTCTTGCCAGTCTGCCGGCCGCAAACGGCGCAAACGGTGTACGGGAAAGCCCGAACTGCTCCGCAGCCGGAATCAGATCGCGTTCATCTTCACGGTAGATCAGGGAATAGTGGTTCTGGAGCGTTGTCAGCGGCATAAAACCGC
The DNA here is from genome assembly GCA_017514645.1 of Solobacterium sp. Classification (GTDB taxonomy): domain Bacteria; phylum Bacillota_I; class Bacilli_A; order Erysipelotrichales; family Erysipelotrichaceae; genus Bulleidia. The sequence goes on from JAFWJP010000102.1 coordinate 14,941, forward strand.
GCATTTTCGCCGTCCAGCAGTATTCCGCAAGCTGATACCCGTACATCGCACTGACACCGTAGGCACGGATATTGCCTTTCTGTACTTCTTCGTTGAGTGCCTGCAGGGTATCTTCCACCGGTGTGTCATAATCGTAGCGGTGCAGCACAAGCAGATCGATGTAGTCTGTATCCAGACGCTCCAGAGATCCGGCAATCTCCCGATGGATCGCCTCAGGGGACAGTTTTCCTTCGTTGAAGTAGCACTTGGTCGCAATGACCACCTGATCCCTGGGTACCGGTTTCAGGGCTCTTCCAAGGAACTGTTCCGAAGTACCTGCCGAATAATTGTTCGAAGTATCAAAGAAATTGATTCCGTGATCAACCGCTTTCCGGATGATGGACTCCGAGGTTCTGTAATCCAGCGTCCAGCCGTATTCACCGCGGTCCGCCTCCCCGAACGACATACATCCGAGGCAGAGTTTTGATACCGTGATGCAGGCATTCTTCAGTTCTGTATATTCCATATCTTTATTATATGAAATAGTACACAGAACTGACGATTCAGTGGTAAGATTAATATTGCGCTTTTTAAGGGGGATAAAATGACAGCATCCAGTTCTAAATCAAATTCTGTATTCAATATCCCGGCGTTCTGGAAAGCACAGATGCTGGACTGGCGGATCACCGTCGTCCGTACATCTCTGGAACGTCTGGGATATAAAATGATCCTGCCGTATCTGACACTTTATATCGTTCTGCTGGGAGCGACAAAGACACAGTACGGTCTCATCAATTCACTCGGCATGGTCATGGGCGGTATTCTCGCACCGGCAATCGGTTCCATCATTGACCGCAACGGCCCGAAGAAGGTCTATATCTTCGGTATTCTCGTCCTGATCGGCGGCTATCTGGCGCTGGCTTCCGCAAGGGTGTGGCAGGTAGCAGCACTCGGTCTGTTCCTGCACGCCATGGGCTCCAGACTGGGCGGACAGAGCTGCGCAACGATCTGCGGCAACTGTCTGGCCAACTGCGACAGAGCAAAGGGAATGCTCGTCTGTGAATCGCTCGCAGCGGGTGTCCTCGGCATGGTCGGTCCGATGATCTCCGGCTGGATCCTGGTCAATCTGATGGGTGTTACCGGAACACCGACGGATCCCAACTCGATCCGTCCGCTGTTCTACATTGCCCTGTTCTTCACGGTCGTATCCCTGCTGATCATCATCTTCAAGCTTTCGTTCCGCAGCTGGGGCGGCCATGTCCGCAAGAACAATTCCGTCCTGCAGGATGGCATTGCGATTCTGAAGGCTGACAAGAACTGCCGCAAGTGGCTGCTGATCTCGGCCGTCAACGCGATGCCGATGGCAATGGTCATTCCGTACGTTCAGGTATTCGCGGCTGAAGCCAAGGCTGCAGATGCGGCTACGCTGGCCGGCATGGTCACCGCAACTGCCCTGACTTCCGTTCTGTGCGGATATATCATCGGTATCATCAGTGACAAATACGGACGCAAGCCTGTTCTTCTGTTCACGATCGTGATGTATCTGCTCGGACTCATCCTGCTCATTACGACAAAGACGATGCCGGCACTGCTCATTGTCGGTATGCTTGCCGGCTTCCAGGAGATCGGTGCGACTGTCTCGGCTTCCATCCAGAACGAACTGGTTCCGCACAGGATCATGGGACGATGGATCGGTGCGGTCAGTATGTTCTCGTCGATCTTCAGTGCAGCCATGGCAGCGCTGAGCGGCATTATCTATGACGGCATCGGCGGACAGTGGGTCTTCATCATCTATATTATCTGTGAACTCGTCATCCGCATTCCGCTGCTCATCAGCATGCCGGAGACGCTGACATCCACAGTCGATGAAGCGAAGTTTGCCAACATCTGACAGTGACAGCCCGGTTGCGAAACCGGGTTTTTTCATTCCTTCTGTTCATTCATCCGCAATACCACGGTTCCCCGGAAATGTGTATACTTATGACATATGGAAGAGAAAACTGTACGTAACCGGATCACGGAAGGAAACATCCCCTCGCAGCTGCTGGCATACTTTTTCCCGTTGCTGGTAGGTTCTGTATTCCAGACGCTCTACAATACCGTTGACAGTATCATTGTCGGCCGTTTTGTCGGTGCCAATGCCCTGGCTGCAGTCGGCGGATCCGGCATCGTCATCGGTCTGCTGATCGGTTTCTTCATGGGTGTCGGCGGAGGCGATACTGTCATCATCTCGCAGTATTACGGCGCACAGAACGAAGAAAAGCTCTCCAAAGCCGTACATACACTGATCACGATGGCATTGATCCTGGGCACGGTAATGTCCGTTCTGGGGCAGTTTGCCGCAAGACCTGTACTGAAACTCATCCGTATGGATCCGGAGATCCTGGACCAGTCCGAACTCTATCTGAAGATCATCTTCGGAAGCCTGCTCTTCTTCACGGTCTACAACCTGGGTGGAGCGATCCTGCGGGCGATCGGTGATTCCAAGCGTCCGAGGAACTATCTGATCCTGACGTGCATCCTGAACATCTTCCTGGACCTGCTGTTCGTTCTCGTACTGCGCATGAGCGTTGCCGGTGTAGCGATCGCTACTGCCGCATCCGTAGCTGTTTCCTCGATCCTTGTCGGAAGAGCTCTGCTCGAAGCGGACGATATCTACCGGGTGGACATTCATAAACTCGGTGTGGATCTTCCGGTACTGAAGGAGATCATCCGGATCGGTCTGCCTGCCGGAGGAACATCCATGGCCTATACACTGTCCAATATGATCATCCAGGCTGCAGTCAACAGCTTCGGTGCTGCATTTACCGCTGCCTGGGTCGCTTTCGGCAAGATCGACAACGTGATCTTCATGATCCAGGGTGCCTTCGGTATGTCCGTTACAACATTCGTCGGTCAGAACTACGGTGCCGCCAAGTACGGAAGAGTCAAGGAAAGCGTGCGTACCGGTATTCTGATGAGCATATCCGTGACACTGGTGCTCAGTGTACTGATGTATTTCTTCTCACCGATAATGATCTCCTGGTTTGCGGAAGAGGCCGATGTCATTGCGATCGGTACTTCCGTACTGCGTGTCTGTGCACCGTTCTACTTCATGTATGCCTTCATCGAGATCCTCTCCGGTGCGATCCGGGGATCGGGAGAAGGTTTCGCACCGATGGCAATCACTCTGACGACCATCTGTGCCATGCGCTTTGTCTGGATCTATCTGGTCGCTCCGATGCTCGGCAATACGATCGAATCCATCACTGCCTGCTATCCGGCAACCTGGATCCTTGCGGCGATCGTGTTCATCATTTACTACGGCCGGTACCGGAAACGCTTTGATCACAGGGAACCTCTGTAACTTTCAGAACACCCTCCGCAAGGACGCTGCTTCGGGCAGATATCAACAGCTGAAAAAACATGAAACGGGCGTGACTGCTGTGGTCACGCTCGTTTTCCTTCCGACTTGTGCTGTGCGTCAGGCTCGTATTATGCCATGGCAAGCAGCCGTGCCTTTTCCTTTTTTGCGGCCGTCACGGAGGAGTCCGTCTCTTCGGTCAGTCCCCACTCGTTTTCCAGCAGGTCAATGATCCGGTCATAGGTCTTCGCCGCATTTGCATAGTCGCCCATGATCTCATAGATATCCGCAATCCCCATGAGTGCGTCCTTGAATCTGGGACGTCTTCTGTCTGCGGCAAAGGCTCGTTCATAGATGTCGATGGCTTTTTTATAGTCAGCCTTTGCGGCATAGTACTGAGCGGTCTCAAAGAGTACAGCATCGTTTTCCGGCTGCTGAGCCAGAAGATCCTCCATGATCTTATCTGCCGCGGGCTCGTCAAAGCGGGCCAGAGCGATATAAGCCCGGTAGACCTGCTTCATGACGGGGTGCGCCTTCTCCAGCGTACAGTAGCGGTCCAGCCAGTACTCTGCCTCGTCTGCCCGATGATCGGCGATGAGGTTATCCAGCAGGTACATATACGGCAGTGCGGTGTCGGGATTCGCCTTCACCAGTTCACGGTAAAAGGCAATAGGCCGGGTATGGTTGGCAATATTCCAGTCCCAGACAGCGTGGTTTTCCGTCCTGCTCAGAATCCACTGGCACGCCTTTTCCCCCGGCGCACGTATGATCGCCTCCTTCGCATAGCACGACGCCTTCTGTGCCTCCGCATTCATACGATGCCAGTGGAGACAGGCGAGCAGTTCAGTTGCACGTTTCTGATGTTTCGTGTCAGTCAGTTCGGCTTGCAGGAAGCTCTCATACTCCCGGAAAATATCTGCCGGCAGTTCCTTCTCCGCATCCATCCGGTTCTCGATCCGGTTCAGGCGCTGCTCCGTTGTCAGGTCAAACAGATCATCGATCGAGACACCGAAGATTTCAGCCAGAAGAGGAAGCGTAGTGATATCAGGCATTGCCACTGCGTTTTCCCATTTGGACACCGACTGTGCCCCGATGCCCAGTTTTTCTGCCAGCTGTTCCTGCGTCAGTCCCGCCTTATACCGCAGCTGTTTGATCTTCTTTCCAAGTTCCATCATGTTTACCTCCTCAAAGAGTACTGTTTTTTGACTGCGGCTTCATGATACATCGCCGGTGCACCGGGCACAATAACCCATTACGCGGGTTCTCCCGCCTGTTGGTGGAGTTGTAAAAGCCTGAAGGAGGCACCTCCTTACGAAGTGCCTCTTTCCGGTTACTGTTTTTTCTACTCTCTCAGTGAACGTTCCTTTTCCAGATATTTTTTCTCGCCGTGGATCCGCCCCAGCGCATACATGAGCAGTGTCGCACACAGCAGATTGATCCAGCCCATATGCGTAGGATTGACACTGTTCAGGATACCGATTCCCAGGTTCAGGATGCCGATGGATGCGATCATCTTTCCGATCCGTCCGAGATGCTCGATCTTTGAGTCAATGTCGGAGAACAGATCAAACGGTCCTTCCTCCGTGCGCTTTCTGAAATACAGCCACTGGATAATCCTGCCGATGTACTCAACACCTGTCTCCTCCATGAACCGAATATACTCCGGATCATAAGGCCTCATCTCCATACGGATCGTATACTCTTCCGGCAGACTGCGCTCAAACGTATAGTTGCAGAATCCCACGCTGCAGAGTGTCCAACCTTCCGCTGCCATCTCATTCAGCCAGGCTTCTTCCTTTTCAAAGTCCCAGACGAAGAAAAGCTTCCATACCTTCTTTCTTTCCATGATCATTCTCCCTTCATAACGGCGTCGCCGTTGTTCACCAGTTCCCGCAGGCGCTCGATTTCATTAATCAGTACATCCAGACCTTCCTCGGTCAGCCGGTATTCCTTCTTCCGGCTTCCGGCTTCTGCCGGCAGCTGTTCGATCCAGTGCTTGTCGCACAGTGTATTCAGGGCGCCGTACAGCGTACCGGCTGCCAGACGTACCCTGCCGCCGGACAGATCATATGCTTTCTGCATGATGCCGTAGCCATGGTTCGGGCGGTACAGCGCCAGCAGGATGTAGTAGGTCGTCTCCGTCAGCGCGATATTCTCATACATACCATCACCTCTATCGTTGCCCGTTATATCGTCTTCCGATATATCGTAATCCAAGTATATCGGATCCCGATATACTTGTCAATATGCATATCATAAAAAAACGGGCATTGCCCGTCAGTATGCGTCGTGATAGACATCAATGGAATACAGCGTACCGTCCTCCGGAACATCCCGCCAGTACTGATCCGCAGGATGGAACGAGAAATCCAGTGAGTAGTACTGGATATACGGATCCAGAATACTGCCGTCCGGAAAGCTGCTGCCGTAATGCCGGTCGATCAGATCCTCGTATTCCGCCTCGGTATAGGCAACCGTTCTGCCGTATACCTGTACCTCGAACGTTACATAGATATCGTTCTCTGCCAGGCTCAGGATCCCGGTCTGAATATAATCCCGGTCGAAGTCAGCGATCTTCATGTAACTGAAGTAATGATCATCCCAGAATGATTCACTGGGATTTCCGATGTGACTGTCATCGATCGGATAAGCGCTGATCGTATTGGCGGTATAGTCACCATAGGTTTCCACAAACGTTTCCCAGCTGTCACCCGGAGCGATGCCCAGTGTCGTTGTATAGCTCTGTCCGTCTCCGTAATAGATCCAGGCATCTTCGTTGAACAGGCTGTCTGTGTTCTGCAGCGCATTCCCGTTCTCATCG
>JAFWJP010000103.1 GCA_017514645.1 Solobacterium sp.
GGCTGTCTTCGAAGAGATCGGCAAGCGCTTTGTCTTCGGCGGACAGGCTTCTGCCGACCAGCGTGTCTACTACTTCAACACCAAAGAGATCCCGGGCATCAAGTACGGTACACCGAACCCGATCCCCTTCAAGATCTCCAACCCGAGAATTGGTCTGGAACTCGAGACCACCATCAAGTGCTTCGGTGAATACACGATCCGTGTCTGTGATCCGATCCTGTTCTATACGAACGTCAGCGGAAACTTCGCCGAGACATACAAAGTCGCGCAGATCAGCGATACGCTGAGAAGCGAGCTCCTGACTGCACTGCAGCCGGCTTTCTTCAAACTGAGCCAGCAGGGTGTCCTGTACTCCGATCTGCCTGCACATACAACAGAACTGGCAGACGCCCTGAATGAACAGCTCTCCGCCAAGTGGAGAGACCTGCGCGGTATTGAAATCGTCAGCTTCGGCGTTTCCAGCATCACCGGAAACGAAGCAGATGCTGAAAAGATCAAGGAACTGCAGCTGGCCGCCACCTACATGAACAAGGAATTCGCCGATGCACAGGACCGTGCTGCCCGCAACAAGGCACGTGTCGATGCGGCAAACAATGAAGGCGGTGCGGCCCTGGGCTTCATCAACCTGGGTATGGCGGAAAAGGCCACTGCCGACGTGGTCGGCGCCGTCACCGGAACACCCGAACCGGCGGGTACAGCCTGGACATGCCCGACCTGCGGACAGGTCAACCATGACAACTTCTGCTCCAAGTGCGGTACAAAGCGCCCGGAAGGAACGGTCTGGTACTGCCCGAAGTGCGGCGCGGAGAACGACGGCAACTTCTGCACCAAGTGCGGCACAAAGAAGCCTGAGTAAACCGGTCGTCTATGGCAGATCAGGTCAACGAATATAAGTGCTCGAACTGCGGAGGACCGCTTCGTTTCGATCCTGCGAGTCAGATGCTTGTATGTGACAACTGCGGATCTGTATATCAGCCGGAGGAAATTGAAGCGCTCTATCTTGAGCATTCTCTCGCTGCTGCCCAGCTGGAGCCATCCGATGTATCGATCAACGATCTGCAGTGGTCCGCTGAGGAAGCAGAACATATGCGGGCATATACCTGCCCCAGCTGCGGTGCGCAGATCATCTGTGACGAGAACACTGCAGCAACCAGCTGTCCTTACTGCGGCAATCCGACGGTCGTTCCGGCGCAGTTTGCCGGGTCACTCCGTCCGGACTACATCATTCCTTTCAAGTACAGCAAGGAGCAGGCCATTGCCAAACTCAAGGAGTTCTACAAGGACAAAACGTTCCTGCCGAGTGAATTCAGCAGCAGGAACCACCTCGAAGAGATCAAAGGCGTCTATGTTCCCTTCTGGCTGTTCAGCGGAAGAGCGGATACCGATCTGGCGTTTACCGCTACCAGGACGCATACGCACAGGACAAGTGACGAATACATCACTACGACCGAACACTACCGGATCCTTCGTCAGGGTTCCGTAAACTTCGATTACGTACCGGCAGATGCGTCCACCAAGATGGCGGATGACTTCATGGATGCGATCGAACCGTATGACTTTGATGAAATGGTTCCCTTCCAGATGAGCTATCTTCCGGGATATCTTGCCGACAAGTATGATGTCGAAGCCCAGGATGATGAAGTACGCGCGTTCAGCCGTATGAGCAACTCCGCGGTTTCCACCATCAGCGGAACGGTCAGCGGTTACTCTACCGTCCTTCCGGAACGGCAGAATGTACGTGTCCGCAGAAAGTCAACGGATTACGCCTTCCTGCCCGTATGGATGCTGGCAACGAGATATCAGGGCAAACCCTATCTCTTCGCTGTCAACGGACAGACCGGAAAGATGGTCGGAGACGACCTTCCTGTCGACAGCAAAAAAGTATTCCTCCGGTTTATCACCATCACACTGATCCTGGAACTGATCGTTCTGGCAGCTGTCTGGATGGCAGTACATGGATGAGGTGCGGACGATGAAACGGATCATAACATTGCTTTCGGCAGTCATTACTGCTGTCCTGATGGTCTTCCTGCCGGTGTCTGCCGCAGACAGTGCCGGCAACGTACGGGATGACTACGGTATTCTGAGCAGTGCGGAACTTGCAAAGCTCAATGAGATCGCTGCCTCTGTCAGCGACCAGTACGGTGTCGGAACCTATATCCGTGTTGTCAACGGTACGGAAGGCATGAACATCGAGTCCTATGCCGAATATCTGTACAATGCGGAAGATATGGGCCTCGGTGCGGAACGTGACGGTATTCTGCTGATCATCGACATGAAGGACCATTACTACGACATTGCGGCCTACGGCAGTACTGCCAACCAGCAGTTCACCGACTACCGCAAGGATCAGATGGCAAAGAACTTCCTGGAGGACCTTTCCAGTGGATATTACTACAATGCCTTCCGGACATTCCTGGAAGACTGTGACTACTATCTGCGGACAGAGGTCATCATATACAAGCCGACACCCAGAACAGTGTCGGATTATGCCGGATTCTTTGCTTTCCCGCCGATAGCCGCGCTGATCACGGTCCTTCTGCAGCGGAGACGCAACAAAACCCGCGGCATCCGGACCACCGCTGAAGCCTACATTCCGCAGGGCGGCGTCAATCTGACGAACATGATCGATATGTACCTGTACCGGGAGGTCCACCGGGCCCCGATCCCCAAGGTTGAAGTCTCATCCGGAGGAGGTCACGAAACAGGACACACCACGATCAACAGTCACGGATTCTCCCACCACAGCGGTAAATTCTGAACGCAATACAGGTATCTGATTCCTCAGATACCTGTATTTTTTCTATATCCCGGATAATCCCGGATGACTCTGGCAACCGCTACACCGTCCCCGGTTTCCTTGTAATAGGTAACCGCAAACCGCGGTTCCACCATCAGCCAGTCCCGGAACCGCTTGATCTTTCTTGTCATCTGCAGCGTACTGCGGTTATGGGACAAAGACGGATCATCCACGATTCCATGGAAGTTCAGATTATCAAACACAAACACAGAGTTCCTGTGCGTATTCTTCATGAAGTGCTCCAGATAATTCCGGTACTGTGATTTCGCGGCATCGATGAAGAACAGATCATAGACTTCATCCGTTTCATATTCCGCCGCGTCGCCCAGATGAACGCGGATCCGCTCCGATAACCCGGCCTGAGCAATGTTTTCCGCAGCCTGCCGGTACATCTCTTCATTGACTTCCAGCGTATCGATCACGATATCCTCCCGTACGCCGGCCATCCGCATTGCCGAAACACCGACTGCCGTACCCGCTTCCAGGATCTTCCGGATCTCCGGATGTGATTCGATATAGCTGCACAGAAATGCCAGACCATCCTCCATCATGACGGGAATGTGTTCTTCCCTGGCTTCCTGCTCCAGCTCTTCCAGACGATTCACTTCAGCAGACTCTCCGGGTCCAGATGTCCCGGATAACCGTCCAGTTCATAGCTTACCCGCTGACGAACCGGATCATAGTGTACGTTTTCCGCTGCTGTATACCGCCTCAGCATACGGTACTTCCGGATCATCTCCGGTGTATAGTTTCCCGGATCGTCCGACGTCAGCCACACACCGCCGAGCAGCGCATCCAGCTTTGCCAGTTCATCCTTCTGCGCATCACTCAGCCGGCAGTTTTCCTCCCGCAGAAAGAAGACATCCGGATCGCTCAGATAAGCTCTCCCGTTCAGCTGTCTCCGGGTGATGATATTGGCGACCGCCTGCTTTGTAGAAGGACGCTCACGGTGAATGATCCGCATGTAGGGCTTATCATCCCAGTCCAGCGTTACATCACAGGAGATCCGGCAGTATTCCACCAGCCCGAACGCCGGCATGACCGGTACACCGCAGCCAAGGATCATATGATCCCCGCACAGTTCCCGCAGCCACTCCATCGCTCTTCTCATGCGCGCTGCCCGGCTCTCCTTCCGGGTACCGAATGCCGCTGCACCGTACAGGAAATCCGCCTTCACAAGATCAAATCCCCATTCATCGAAGATCCGCCGGAACGCCTTTTCCAGATACGCTCTCACACCCGGCTGATCAATATCCAGCGCATAGAATCCCGACCAGTTGGAACCCAGCTTCCAGGGCTCCCCCTTGATCTTCACAAACCAGTCCGGATGTTTCCGGAATACTTCACTCTCTGTTTCCGCCACAAACGGCGCGATCCAGATTCCCGCCCGGAACCCCGCTTCATGGATCCTTTCCACTTCCCGCTTCATACCGCCCGGGAATTTGACGGGATCCGGCTTCAGCCAGTCACCGACTGCAGGCTCCTAGCCATCATCGATCTGAAACAGATCATTCGGCGACAATATCTTCCGGCAACCCGCCAGATCACTGCCGATCGCTTCGCTGTCGATATTCTCATACCGGTTGTACCAGGAGGAATATCCGTTGATGCGTTCCGTTGTCAGCGGCTTCACACCCAGAAGATCAAACCAGGCGTCAAACACTTCATCTTCGGTGCCTTCCGCGTAAATCAGATCAAAGGCATGGAAGTCACCTGCACAGGCGATGCCCTCACAGTCCCGCTTCAGATACA
>JAFWJP010000104.1 GCA_017514645.1 Solobacterium sp.
CGAGACATACATGCGCATTGATTTCTGACACTGAAAAAAGTTCCTTGTCCAAGGAACTATTTGCGTCTGTGCTCAGTTTTCCGGCGTTACATAGTACACCAGATCAAACGACGTGATGTTGGTGATCTCCGCCTTGCCTTCCAGCGGTGCGTAGACATCCACAACATACAGTCCTGTCTCCGGTGTATCAGCTACGGTCGTACCGTAGCAGAGGAAGCGGTAGTTCATGCCGGACACGAGCTGGGTTGCGAGGAGTGTTGCCGGCATGTAATTCATACCGGTCAGGCCTTCCAGCGCTTCTGTCAGCGCTTTCTCACCGTCTTCGCCCATCGCTCCGGGCTTGCCGGATCCGCGGACTTCCCAGCCGCCGAGCAGCTGTTCGGAAACCGGAGCCACACGGATCGTATCCGGTACGATCCGGTTGATTGCCAGTACCGAGGAAACCTGTTCTGTATCGGTATAGACTGTTACAACATACAGTCCGGGTTCCGTATCCGTGCTGAGCTGGGTTCCCTTGGCAAGGAACGCTGTATTCATGCCGGAAACGACCTGGGTCGCCAGCACACCGACCGGTTCATAGCCGACACCGGTCAGTTCCGCCGTTGCGTCTTCGAAGTGTTTGAGATCGTCATCCGTCATATTGCGGATATCCACATAGGAATAGATCTCCCAGGCACCGACCTTTTCGTCCGTTGTTTCTGCGGTTTCCGCCGGTGTTGTTTCTGCAGGTTCCGTTGTCTCTGTCGGTTCAGGACTCTCCTCCGGTTCTTCTGTCGGCGTGCAGCCGGTGATTCCTGCCAGCATCGTTACTGCCAGCAGCCATTTCCCTGTTTTTTTCATTCTCTCTCCTTATTCGATGACCTGAATGTCCTTCGGGAAACTGTTCAGGACTTCACATCCGTCTTCCGTGACGATGACCAGATCTTCAATGCGGACACCCGCTTCGTCTGCTTTGTAGATCCCCGGTTCGATCGAGAAGATATTGTCCTTCTCCGTCAGGGCCATGTTGTTTTCCGCGACATCGCCGAATTCATGGTCTTCCAGACCGATGAAGTGTCCCAGACGATGGGTGAAGTACTCTCCGTAGCCTTCCGCCCGGATGACATCCCTGGCCGTCTTGTCGATGGAATGCAGCGTAATGCCTGCCTTCACCATCGCTTCGGCGTCTTCGTTGGCCTTGCGGACGATGTTGTAGATCTTCCGCTGGGTTTCGGACGGTTCTTTCTTGAAGAAGAATACACGTGTCATATCCGAGCAGTAGCCATGGTATTTGCAGCCGACATCGAAGAGGACCGTATCCCCTTCCTTGACAACGGTATCATCCGGCATGTGGTGCGGATCGGCTGAATTGGCACCGAACGCAACGATGGACGGGAAGGCAAAGGCTTCCGCACCCAGGGATTTGTAGATATCCAGGGTCTGGGCAGCGACCTCCCGCTCCGTAACACCTTCATGTACCAGATTCTTGAACTGTTCCATGGCCATATCGTTGATACGGGATGCCATGCGCATCAGTTCCTTTTCGTTTTCATCCTTGGCGGCTCTGGTACGGTCTACGCCGAGTGATCCGTTGACGATCTTTGCGGCAACATTCCGCTCGATCATCGGAAGGACGAACCTTGCCGGCAGGATCTTGTCAACACCCAGGGCCTTTTCCGGATCCACTACGCTCTTGATGACCGGAATGATGTCATCCGTATCCGTGAACAGGATCTTTCTGGCACCGATCTCTTCATCAAACTGAAACAGTGCATTCAGGAACAGAGCCGGTTCTTTTCCCTTGGCAATATAGAGACCGAGGAAGCGTTCCCCTGCCCAGAACATCCGCCCTGTCAGCCACTTGATGGCCAGAGGGTCGCTGATGATCATCTGATCCAGACCTTCCTTCTCGAGGTTCACCAGAACCCTTTCCAAACGATGCTTGTCAATCATACTCTTTTTTCTGCCTTCTTTCTTTATTCTCCACGGAAGATCAACCGTGTGACGAGACCTAACACAATACCGGTCACAATGGAGATCAGACCGTATTTCGGCTGCCGGAAGATCACGCAGACAGCCATGCCCAGGGAACCGGCTGCCACACACCAGGCGCCAATGACCCTGCCGTTCAGCCTACCCAAGGTCTTCACCGTTGGACGCAATTACTTTTTTATACCAGAAGAAGCTGTCCTTGCGGCTTCTTGCATAGGTACCGTTGCCGTCGTCATCCACGTCGACATAGATGAAACCGTAGCGCTTGCGGATCTCGCCCGTACCGGCCGAAACCAGGTCAATACAGCCCCAGGTCGTATAGCCGATGCAGTCAACGCCGTTTTCAATCGCCGTGTTCATTGCCGCAATGTGCTTCCGGTAGTAGTCGATCCGGTAATCGTCGTGAACCGATCCGTCTTCCTCCACTGTATCATAAGCGCCCAGACCATTCTCCACGACCATGACCGGGATCTGATAACGGTCATAGATCATCTCCAGGTAATACTGCAGACCGTCCGGATCACATGCCCAGCCCCAGTCACTGTACTCCAGATACGCGTTTCTTGCGCCGGAAGAGAAATTGCCGGAGACCATGTCCGTCACCCTGTGGGTAGTGACCAGTGTGGACATATAGTACGAGAACGTGTACATATCAACCGTACCGTTCATCAGGTCCACCAGGTCTTCATCCGTGATGTCCAGCTCAACGTTATGCTCGTTCCACAGGCGCTCCGCATAGGTCGGATACGCACCGAAGCACTGTACATCACCGCAGTAGAAGATATCCTTCTCCCACTTGTGACGGTTGGCCAGGATATCCTTCGGATCGCAGGTCGCCGGATAGTTCGTGATACCGCAGATCATACAGCCGATCATGTTTTCCGGATCGATCGCGTGACCGATCTGGACCGCCTTGGCACTGGCAACGAACTGATAGTGCAGCTGCTGGTAGGCTTCCTGGAACCCGGCATCGCTATGGTTCTGATCCGGGCCGAAGAACATGATGGTGTTGTTGATTTCGTTGAACGTCAGCCAGTACTTGACCAGCCCCTTGTACTCTGTGAAGCAGGTCGTCGCAAAGCGTACGTAGAAATCAATCAGCTGACGGTTGTTCCAGCCGCCGTAGTGCTCTTCCAGATACAGGGGTGTATCGAAGTGCCAGATCGTGACAAGCGGCTCGATGTTGTATTTCCGCAGTGTTTCAAATACCTTGCGGTAGTGTTCAATACCGGCTTTGTTCGGTTCCTTTTCATCGCCTCTCGGATACAGTCTGGACCACGAGATCGACATCCGGTAGGTTTTGAATCCCATTTCAGCGAACAGACGGATGTCTTCTTCGTAGCGGTGGTATTCATCCACACCATTGTGGTTCGGATAGTAGTATTCATCGAGCACGGCATAGTGCGCGCCTTCCGGAAGCTTCTGACCTCTTGTCAGGGTAATATGCTTCCCGTCCTTGTCAACAGCCGTGATCCGTCTCTGGGCTTTGACAGATCCTCCGGTCGTGACATCCGTCAGAGCCGGACCTCTTCCGTCCTCGTTCCAGGCACCTTCCACCTGGTTGGCAGCGGTTGCCCCGCCCCATAGAAAATCCTTGGGAAAACTCATGGTATGTTCCTTCCTTTTTCATCATTTTAGCATAAACAAACCATGATTCGGCTATTGACGCATGTTGTATAATGACAACGATAAGAAAGAAAGGAAATACTATGACAAAAGTAAATGTGATATCCGGTTTCCTGGGGGCAGGAAAAACAACACTGATCCAGAAACTGATCCAGGATGTCTTCGCAGGTCAGAAAGTCGTTCTGGTAGAAAACGAGTTCGGTGAGATCGGTATTGACGGCGGTTTCCTGCAGGAAGCCGGCATTGAGATCAACGAGATCAACAGCGGATGTATCTGCTGCACGCTGAAAGGCGACTTCGAAGCAGCGCTGCAGATGGTCCTCAATACCTATCATCCCGATCACATTCTGATCGAGCCGTCCGGTGTCGGGAAACTGTCCGATATCCTGAAGATCATCAAGACGGTCGATGGTCTGGAGCTGAACAGCTACAGCACTGTCGTCGATGCCGTCCGCTGCAAGATCTACCATAAGAACTTCCGTGAGTTCTTCGATGATCAGATCGAAACAGCGGCCTGTGTCATCCTCTCCCGTACCCAGAATGTGGACGAGAAGAAGCTGGCAGAGGATGTAGCGATCATCCGGGAACTGAATCCGGAGGCGCGCATCATCACGACACCGTGGGATGAACTGAGCGGCAAAGCGATCTTTGAAGCAATGGAAGGATCTTCCGACGGATTCCCTGAGGATCTTGGTGAATGGGAAGACGAGGACGAAGAGGAAGAGGAACACGAGCATCATCACGATCATGAGCACGAGCATGAACACGAGCATCATCACCACCATGATGATGAAGCAGAAGCAAAGGCCAATGAGGGTCTGAGTGAAGGCAACCGCATCCACATCGGCGCGGATGACCATGGACATCATCACCACCATCACCACCATCATGGACATGATGCGGATGAAGTCTTCGATGCAATCGGTATTGAGACCATCAACAAGTATACGGAAGATGACCTGAGAGAGGCGCTTGCCGGTCTTGGTGAGAACATTGTTCGTGCCAAAGGTATCGTACCGGGGACGGACGGTCAGTGGATCTTCTTTGACTGGGTTCCGGGTGATACGGACATCCGTGAAGGAAAGCCTGCCTATACAGGTCTGATCACAGTCATCGGTGAGAAGATCGA
>JAFWJP010000105.1 GCA_017514645.1 Solobacterium sp.
ACGACCCGCGCATTGCTCGCAACAATGATCGAAGGAACACATACAGGCTACACCAAGACACTGCAGATCGTCGGTATCGGTTACCGTGCTGCACTGAACGGGAAGAAGCTGACGATGAACCTCGGTTATTCCCATCCTGTTGAGTTTGACATTCCGGAAGATGTAGAAGTTACCGTACCGGATGCGACAACCATCAACATCACAGGTATCGACAAGCAGAGAGTCGGACAGTTCGCTGCAAATGTAAGAGCGGCCAAGAAGCCGGAGCCTTACGGAGGAAAGGGAGTCCGTTACAAGGATGAACATGTACGTCGTAAGGAAGGCAAGACGGCTGCCAAGAAGTAATGGGAAGGAGAGAGTGAAATGCTGAAGAAGACAAAGAAGAATGAAGAGCGTCTGCGCAGGCATGCGCGTGTTCGCAGAAAAGTAAGCGGCACTCCCGAGTGTCCCAGACTGAATGTATTCCGTTCCAACAAGCATATCTATGCACAGATCATCGATGATACGACAGGACGTACACTCCTGCAGTCCAATACGAAGGATCTGAAGCTGGAGAACGGCGGAAACATTGAGGCAGCGAAGAAGGTCGGCGAGGACATTGCGAAGAAGTGTCTGGATGCCAGCATCGAAAGCGTACGCTTCGATCGCGGCGGCTATGTATATCACGGAAGAGTTCAGGCGCTGGCTGATGCGGCCAGGGAAGCCGGACTGAAATTCTGAGCGGAAAGGAGATACGAAAATGGCAGAACGTGAAAAGAGACCGTTTAAAAAGCGTGAACCGAAAGAGTTCGATGATGTCGTAGTTTCCATCAACCGCGTCAGTAAGACCGTGAAGGGCGGACGCAGAATGCGGTTCGCAGCACTGGTCGTTGTCGGCGACCACAAGGGCAGAGTCGGCTTCGGTATCGGCAAGGCAACGGAAGTGCCTGATGCGATCAAGAAGGCGACAGAAGCCGCAAAGAAGAATGTATTCACAGTACAGCTGGTAGAAGAGGGACGTACGGTTCCGCATGTATCCCAGGGCAAGCACGGAGCGAGCGCTGTCATGCTGAGACCGGCTGCTCCGGGAACCGGAGTTATCGCCGGCGGTGCAGTCCGTTCCATTCTGGAACTTGCAGGTATTTCCGATGTCCTGTCCAAGATCATCGGATCCCGTACACCGGTCAACGTTGTATACGCGACACTGGATGCACTGAAGAACCTGCGTACAGTTGAAGAAGTTGCGAAGGCACGCGATGTGAAAGTCGCTGAGGTTCGGTAAGGAGGAACAGGCATGAAACTCAATGAATTGAAACCGATGGATGGTGCCCGTTTCGTTTCCAAGCGGATCGGAAGAGGCCAGGGTTCCGGAAACGGCAAGACAGCCGGCAAGGGACAGAAGGGTCAGAACTCCAGAAGCGGCGGCGGAGTCGCAATCGGATTTGAAGGCGGACAGACTCCTGCATTCAAGCGTTTCCCGAAGCGTGGTTTCACAAACTTCAACCACAAGGAATACGCAATCGTGAATGTAGAGGATCTGAACAAGTTTGAAGACGGTGCAGTGATTGACTTCGAGACACTGAAGGCTGCCGGTCTGGTCAAGAAGGAACTGGATGGTCTGAAGGTTCTGGGCGGCGGAAAGCTGGAGAAGAAGCTGACAGTCAAGGCAGCGAAGTTCACTAAGACAGCCGCAAAGGCAATTGAAGAAGCAGGCGGAACAGCCGAGGTACTGTAAGAATGTTGCGGACGTTTGCTGGATTGTTTAAAGACAAAGACATTCGCAGCAGAATTCTGTTTACACTGGCAATGCTGCTGATCTACCGCATCGGGGCATCGATCCCGGTGCCGGGAGTGAATGCAGAAGCCCTGGCTTCACAGATTTCAGACAATTCCATCTTAAGTATGATGAACCTGTTGGGAGGCGGTGCGTTCGAGAGAATGTCCGTCTTCGCAATGGGTGTCGGGCCGTACATTACGGCAAGCATTATTATTCAGCTGTTGAGCATGGATGTCATTCCGGCATTGACGGATATGGCAAAAGAGGGTAAAACCGGCAGGCATAAGCTGGACAGGATTACCCGCTACCTCGGCGTTGTACTGGCATTCATCCAGTCCTTCTCGATGGTCTACATGTTCGACAAGCAGTATCAGATCCTTGAGAATACGAAAGTCTCAACATATCTGTTTACGGCAACAGTTCTCGTAGCAGGTGTGATGTTCCTTCTGTGGATCGGCGATCGTATCAGTTACAAGGGAATCGGGAACGGAATCTCGATGATCATCTTCGCAGGTATCGTATCCAATATGCCAGCAAGCTTCATGCAGGTGTTCAACATCCTCATGAGTGGTCAGGCACAGGGTGCGGCATTCAGCGGAATCCTGCAGTTTGCAGGATACTGCCTGGTGTATCTGCTGATCATCGTCGGTGTCGTGATCATGCAGCTGGCAGTACGTAAAGTACCGATCCAGTATTCCGGTGCGATCCGCAGAGGCGGGAACGATGTAACCTATGTACCGTTCCGCATCAACTCCGCGAGCGTTATTCCGGTCATCTTTGCATCAGCGATCATCACTGCGCCGCAGATCATCCTGAGCTTCGTGAACTACGGTGTTTATACGAAGGTCAGCAATGTTCTGAGCCTGCAGAAACCGTTCGGTCTGGTCCTGTATGCAGTTCTGACATTCCTGTTCACGTTCTTCTATACAGATCTCCAGCTTGATCTGGATCATCTGGCAGAGAACCTGGACCAGAACAGAGCATACATCCCGGGTATCCGTCCGGGTGAGGAGACAGCGATGTATCTGAAGCGTGTTGTACACAGGATCACGGTTCTGGGTGCGGCTGCACTGACAGTGATTGCGGTGATTCCGTATCTGCTGCCGATGATCACAACGCTGCCGAGCTCCATATCTCTTGGCGGAACAGGAATTATTATCGTCGTCGGTGTTGCGATGGAGACGATCAACGCGCTGAAGAGCCAGCTGACCTCCGTCAAGTACACCGGGACGGCATTCAGATAAGAAGGGAACAACCATGAATATTCTCATTATGGGTCCTGCCGGTGCAGGCAAGGGCACAATGTCCGATCTGATTATCAAAAACTATGATATCCCGCATATCTCCACAGGAGACATGCTCAGGGAGAATGTCCGGAACAATACGCCGCTCGGCCTGGAAGCCAAGGGCTACATGGAAGCTGGCAAGCTGGTTCCGGATGCTGTCATCAACGGTATGGTTGAAGTCAGGCTGCAGGAGCCCGATTGTGTAAAGGGCTATCTGCTGGACGGCTTCCCCCGTACGCTGGAACAGGCGAACACGCTGACAGAGATTGCCGAAAGGATCGGCCGTCCCGTACAGGCTGTCATCGCTCTGGAAGTCAGTTTCGATGAACTGGTGAAGAGAATCACCGGCCGCCGGATCTGCCCGAAGTGCGGTGCGATCTATCACACGATCAATCAGCCGAGCAAGGTTGAAGGGATCTGTGATGTCTGCGGAAGTGAGCTGGTACAGCGTAAGGATGATACAGTTGAACAGCTGAAAGTCCGTATGGAAGAATACGAGAACAGTACAAAGCCTGTGATCGATTTCTATGAAGCGAAGGGTCTGGTACACAGAGTGGATGCAGGGAAGCCTGCAGACGAAGTGTTCGCTCAGATCCGGGAGATCCTTGGAGAGATTGAATAATTCTGTCCGGTGCAGGAGGGGAAACCTTCCTGTACCGGGAGATATTCAGTGTGAGGAATGAATGAGTAAACAGGATGTAATTGAAATGGAAGGCGTTGTGGAAGATACACTTCCCGGCGCAAAATTCACGGTAAAGCTGCAGAACGGGATGGAGATCCTCGCTCACGTTTCTGGTAAAATCCAGATGAACCACATACGCATTTTACCAGGCGATAGGGTCACTATAGAGCTTTCACCGTACGACTTAACACGTGGGCGCATTACTTATCGGCACAAATAAGGTCATTTGTGCCTGGGAGGAACAATCATGAAAGTTAGACCGTCAGTAAAACCTATTTGTGACAAGTGCAGGGTCATCAAGCGCAACGGCGTTGTGATGATCATCTGCGAGAACCCGAAGCATAAGCAGAGACAGGGTTAAGAAAGAGGAGAAAGAGATATATGGCTCGTATTGCTGGTGTTGATATTCCCGCCAATAAAAGGGTGGTCGTATCATTAACCTATATTTACGGTATCGGTCCGACAACGGCGAAGAAGATCCTCGCTGATTGCGGTATTTCCGAAGATATCCGTACAAAAGACCTGACTGATGCGCAGGAGACAGCGATCCGTCAGCACGTTGATCAGATCAAGACCGAAGGTGATCTGCGCCGTGAGCGTGCGCTGAACATCAAGCGTCTGATGGAGATCGGCTGCTACAGAGGCATGCGTCACAGACGCGGCCTGCCGGTAAACGGTCAGAGAACACGTACGAATGCCCGTACCCGCAAGGGTCCCCGTCGTACAGTTGCGAACAAGAAGAAGTAATCGGGAGGGTCGAACAATATGGCAAAGAATACAAGAACGTCCGCAAGGAGAAACGTTCGTAAGAAGGTAAAGCGTAATGTTGTCAGGGGTGTTGCACACATCCATTCGACATTCAACAATACGATCGTAACGATCGCTGATGAAGGCGGAAACGTCATTGCGTGGAGTTCTGCAGGTGCACTTGGCTACAAGGGTTCCCGTAAGTCCACTCCGTACGTTGCTCAGCTGTGTGCGGAAGCTGCTGCGAAGGCTGCGGTACAGCAGGGTATGAAGACAGTGGAAGTCAATGTCAAGGGACCTGGTCCCGGACGTGAGGCTGCTGTACGTTCCCTGCAGGTTGCAGGTCTGGACATCACAGCAATCAATGATGTTACACCGATCCCTCACAACGGATGCCGTCCGCCGAAGAGACCGCGTGGTTAATTGAAACAATAGGAGGAAAATGGATGCAGAAGTTTGAAAGAGCCGATTTCGAAGTTGTTGAGTACTCTGAAGACGAACATTACGGAAAATTCGTAATGTCTCCGCTGGAAAGAGGATTCGGTACAACGATCGGAAATGCACTTCGTAGAGTACTGCTCTCCTCCCTGCCGGGTGCAGCTGTTTATTCCATCAAGGTCGATGGTGTATATCATGAATTCACGACCATTCCCGGTGTCCGTGAAGATGTGTCGATCATCATCCTGAATCTGAAGGATCTGATCATGACGATCGAGGACGACGAGACCTATACGCTGCAGATCTCTGCAAAGGGTCCGTGCACCGTTACTGCAGGTGACATCATCTGCCCTGCCGGTGTAGAAGTACTGAACAAGGATCTGGAGATCGCGCATCTGGAAAGCGGTGCTTCGCTGGAGATGGAACTGCGTGCGAAGAACGGACGCGGCTATGTCGGCAGCGACATCAACAAGCAGATGAACCAGGGAAGTTCCCAGGGCATCGGAACAGTCTATACGGATTCGATCTATACACCGATCGAGAAAGTGGCATATGTCGCTGAACCTACACGTGTCGGACAGAATACAAAGTATGACAGCCTGACGATGGAGATCTGGACAGATGGTTCCATTACGCCGCAGAAGGCGCTGGCCATGGCTGCGAAGATCCTGATCGATCACCTGGATATCATTGCCGGCATCAATGAAGATGTCCTGAGCATGGACAATGTCATCCGTGAGAACGGTGCAGAAGTACAGGTAAAGGGTCAGCAGCAGCTGATCGAAGATCTGGATCTGTCGGTACGGTCCTACAACTGCCTGAAGAGGGCAGGCATCCAGACCGTAGATGATCTGACACAGAAGACCGAGGAGGAAATGATGAGAGTCCGGAACCTCGGAAAGAAATCTTTGAAAGAGGTTAAGGACAAGCTCGCAGAACTCAATCTGAGCTTCAAGTCCTTCGATTAAGAAAGGGTACGAATTATGTGGAATCGTAAATTCGGCAGAACAGCCGATCATCGTAAAGCGATGTTAAGAAATCTGGCCACATCCGTAATTCTCTACGGAAAGGTTGAGACAACGGAGGCGAAGGCCAAGGATCTGCGCTCTGTTGTCGATGAGATGATCACACTCGGCAAGAAAGGTGATCTGGCTTCCCGCAGGAAGGCTGCCGCTTATATCCGCAACGTTGTCGCGGATGAGAAGACACAGCAGACAGTTCTGCAGAAGCTATTCAATGAAGTAGCACCGAAGTATGCAGACCGCAACGGCGGATATACACGTGTCGTCAAGACCGGTACACGCCGCGGTGATGCTGCACCGATGGCCATCATCGAACTGGTATAAGTCAGAAAGCGGGGAAACCCGCTTTTTCTGTAGTATAATAGGCAATACAGCGCAAGGAGGTGTGCCTATGATTTCCCGGGAAAAACGATGGTTTGCAGCACTCAGTGCTTTCACTTGTCTGCTGAGCGGCTGTGCACAGGAAGAACCGCCTGCCGCAGATCCGGTACAGATCCCGGAAGAAGCGAATCTCAGTGCCTCCTCCTATACGGAATCCTTCCAGTGTACCTATGAAATGGCCTACAGCGATAATACCAAACAGACATTTGATCTGGACGGTGTATTGGAAGTAGATGGTGAAAAGGCTCACTATACCCAGAATATCTACGGAAACGGCGCAGCATCCGTGCTGGAAGGCTGGTATTATGACGGACGCCTGTACAACACCTACAACGGTGTTACCTATTACGAGGATATGACACTGGATCAGCTGAAGTCAGCCATGGTCGTACAGCTGACACCGTATCATCCGGACACGAAGGAATACAGTGAGGTGGAAGTCAGCGGCACTTCTGTCACTTATATCCTGACACCTGATGCGGCCAAGGATCTGTTCCTGAACCGCTATGATTTCTACGGGTTCGACAAGATTCCTGATCTGGACGTCCTGGACGGCACGATCACGCATGAGCTGGATAACGGTGTCATCACCGGAGAGAAGGCGGAATTCCACGCTGCCCTGTCACAGAGCGGTGTCGATGTGGAGATCCTCTACCGTTCCGGCATCTCATTCGTAAAAGCCGGGGACACTGCAGTATCGGTCGATGAAAAGACTAAGGCGGCGCATTCTGCCTATGTTCATTACTCCGAGATCGATACTGAAGCGATCTCGGATGCCGATCTCTCGGTGGATGCGCCGGAGGATACCGCTGAAGCGACATTCCGGAAGCGTCTGATGGGCAGGCTGAGCTATGTACAGACCGGACCGGATACATACAAGAGCGAGTTCAATGAGAATGAGAGCTATACGGTGGATTTTGCGAACCGTCAGTTCATCTACACGAATTACTCCAGCCGCTATGTGTACAACTGGGCGGGTGATGTCGGTGTCTTCGGCACCAGCTGCACCTATGAGCTCGGTACCGGCGTACACAGCAGTGACTGTGCGGAGGATGTACTGGAAATGATCGAAACGGTCAAACTGTATCTGCGAATGGAACTGTATTACTGCGGTCTGTCGCTGGAGGAACTGCAGGCTGAAACACAGTGATGAAAATCTTTCAGAAACCTGTTGCACAATCTGCGCATTTGTCGTAATTATCTGAAACAATCCTTGAACGCGGGATTGTTTTTTGTATAATCTACTTATCAGCGATGAAGGAGAGTAGTACTTCCGCCCTGTTGATCAAGCGAGTCCCGGTAGGATGAGAAGGGGATATGAACAGAGGAAGGAACGTGCTCCGGAGCTATGCCGGTAATTCGGCACGCAGGTCTGCGTTACAGATGAGAGTGTCTGCCATGACGGGTTATATACTCTGGCAGGAAGTTAGGTGGTACCGCGGTAATTTGACCGTCCTTTCGGAAGAAGGACGGTTTTTTGTTCAAAGGGGGACGGTCAGATGAAACAGCACAGAATGTCGCGGAAGCGATGTGAACGACGACGATCGGTACAGTGATAAGAAAAACAAACAAAAAGAAGAGGAGAAAGAAAATGAAAAAGTTTGTGAATATTGCCATGACAGGTTTGCTCGCAGTCAGTATGTTCGGATGCGCCGGCGGTGAAACGGCGGATGATGGAAAGACAGAACTGGAACTCGTTACGAGTCTGGACCAGGCGATCCTGGCCCTGGCTTCCGATAAGTGTGATGCGGTTGCGCTGGACGGAACAACAGCCCAGAACTATGTCAACCAGAGCGATGGCCAGTTCGTCATGACCGGCATCAACTTCGACCTGGAAATGTACGGTACGCATGAAGGAAACGTTGCGGCGGCGAAGAAGGGTGAGACAGCGCTGATGGATGTTGTCGATCAGTGTCTCAATACCGCAACAACAACATTCGTGGATCCGGCATATCCGCATACGTACTATACGACATGGGTTGCCATCGCCAAGAAACAGAGCGGTACAGAGGATGAAGAAGCGGAAGGGATCCTGGCGGATCTGAATGTTCCGATCTGGTCCGATGCAGCAATCGACAGTACCTATACATATCTGCTTGATACAACGGATCTTGTGAAGCCGGAGCTGGATCTCTCCAATCCGGAAGGCAGACTGGCTGAGATCCTGAACAGGGGTTCCCTGATCATTGCGACTTCCCCGGACTATCCTGCGGCAGAGTGGATCACGGATGAAGGCGTCATCTACGGAAGCGAAATGATGCTGGCGAAGTACGTTGCGGACTGCCTCGGCGTGGATCTGGTCATTGAAGCGATGGACTTCAACGCAGTTCTGACAGCGGTCGATACCGGCAAGGTCGATATGGCGTTCTCCGGATTCGGCTGGAAGGAAGACAGAGAAGAAGCGTTTGAACTGAGTGTCGGCTATGTCGGTGACTCCAGTGTTTCGTTCCATACATTGATCGTCAGGGCAGAAGATGCGGACAAGTATCACAGCCTCGAAGACTTCGTCGGTACACACATCGTTGCACAGGCCAACTCCCTGCAGCAGATGTACGTTGAAGATCAGATCATTGCTCTGGAAGGAGAATAATCTGAGATGGGGCTCGGACCGAGTATCATAGATGTATTTCTTGAGTACTGGCCGATCTTCCTGAAGGGTGCGCTCGGAACACTGCGGTTCTCGTTTATCGCAGTGTTCTTCGGCAGTATCCTTGGCTGCCTGGTATCCTTCATGCAGCTGTCGAAGATCAAGGTACTTGAGGTCATATCAAGGGCGTATGTCAATATCCTGCGCGGTACACCGCTGCTGGTACAGATGTACATTGCCTATTTCTTCCTGCCGATTGCGTTCCCGATCATGAACAGTCTCTCCAAGGAGACCTATGTTCTGATCGCTCTGATCATGAACTCCAGTGCGTATGTATCGGAGATCATCCGGGGCGGTATCAATTCCGTGGATATCGGGCAGACGGAAGCGGCGCGTTCGCTGGGTATGACAGCGAAGAATACCATGCTCAGGATCGTTCTGCCGCAGGCGGTGAAGAACATTCTGCCGGCGCTGGCAAACGAGTATATTGCAATGATCAAGGAAACGTCCATGGCAGGTACATTCATGCTGTATGAACTGATGTACACCAGAGTGCTTCTGGCGAACAAGTTCCTGATCTGGCAGCCGCTGTTCATCATTGCCGGTATTTATCTGATCATGACGACAGTGCTGACATACGGTGTCAGAATGCTGGAAAGGAGGCTGAGTGTCAGTGACTGAGGTAGGTGAAGTATTGATCGAGACTGTCGATCTTCATAAGAGCTTCGGGGATCTGGAAGTCCTCAAGGGAATCAATGAACAGATCCGCAAAGGTGAAGTGGTTGCGGTCATCGGTGCATCAGGCGGCGGCAAGTCCACATTCCTGCGCTGTCTGAACATGCTGGAGGAACCGACGTCCGGCAAGGTCATCTTTGAGGGCAACGTACTGGATTCCAAGAGTACGAACCTGAATCTGCACAGGCAGAAGATCGGCATGGTCTTCCAGCAGTTCAATGTCTTCCCGCACATGACGGTGCTGGACAACATTACCATCACTCCGATCCTGGAGAAGAAGATGAAGAAGGAAGATGCCGAAAAAGAGGCCATGGACCTTCTGAAGCGGATCGGTCTGGAGGATAAGGCCCAGGAGTATCCAAGGAAGCTCTCAGGCGGTCAGAAACAGCGTCTGGCGATCGTCAGGGCCATGGCGATGCATCCGGATATCATGCTGTTTGATGAACCGACATCCGCTCTGGATCCGGAGATGGTCAAGGAAGTACTGGAAGTCATCCGCGAACTGGCGGAATCCGGCATGACCTGCGTCATTGTGACCCACGAGATGGGATTTGCCAGGGAGATTGCCGACCGGGTACTGTTCATCGACGGCGGTGTCATTGTCGAGGAAGGAACACCGGAAGAGGTGTTTGAACATCCGAAGAACGAACGTACCAAGGAGTTTTTATCCAAAGTGCTCTAAGTCCGGGAAACCGGGCTTTTTTCCTGTATAATGGGTAGTACGATCGAAATGAGGACAGTATATGAAGCAGAACAAGGGCTGGCTGGCCAAGGAAGACTATGAAGAACCGGTCTGCCTGCTGGACGGGATTCCGGACAAACCCAGAAATGTGAAGCCGGTACCGCAGCAGCGGATCATGGAAAAGGTGGAAGAATACATGAGCCGCAGGGATTACGCGGCAGTGGAGCGTCATCTGCTGTACTGGCTGGAAGAAGCGAAGATGGGCAACGATGAACGCGGGGAACTGATGATCCGCAATGAACTGATCGGCCATTACCGCAAATCCGGCAAGAAGGAAGAAGCGCTTGCAGAGATCAGGGAAGCACTGCGGCTGCTCGATGATCTGGATTACAAAGAGACGAGAAGCGCCGGTACGACCTATATCAACTGTGCAACGGCACTGAATGCGTTCGGAGAGAACGAACGGTCGCTGGAACTCTTTGAAGAAGCGGAGAAGGTCTATGAAAAGCTGAACCAGGTGG
Source organism: Solobacterium sp. (assembly GCA_017514645.1). Lineage (GTDB taxonomy): Bacteria > Bacillota_I > Bacilli_A > Erysipelotrichales > Erysipelotrichaceae > Bulleidia. The sequence continues at coordinate 10,838 of JAFWJP010000105.1, forward strand.
ATCCGGGTCTTCTCGGGGGTCTTTACAACAATATGGCTCTGACCTGTGCTGCTCTGGGGAGGTACACACAGGCGCATACGCTGTATGCGAAGGCGCTGGAACTGATGGGTACGGTGGAGAACGGTGCGCTGGAGCAGGCGATCACGTGCCTGAATGAAGCGGATGTCTATGCAGCAGAGCTTGGTACGGAAGCGTCGGAAGCGCGTGTGTACGCTTTGCTGGACAAGGCGGAGGAACTGCTGAAGACAGAGGGGATCCCGCATGATGGCTATTATGCCTTCGTCTGTGAGAAATGTGCGCCGGCGTTTGAGCATTACGGCTATTTCCTGACAGCGCAGGATCTGAAACGTCAGGCGCAGGAGATCTATGAACGGGATTGAGCTGTCAAAGGCATACTATGAACAGTTCGGAAAGCCGATGCTGGAAGAACGGTTTCCGGAGCTGCTGCCGTATCTTGCCTGCGGGGTGTGCGGGAGCGGATCGGAGAGCTTCGGCTTTGATGACGAAATATCACGTGACCACGATCTTGAGCCCGGTTTCTGCATCTTTCTGCCGGGTGAGGATGTTGTGGACCGCCGCAGTGCGTTTCTGCTGGAGCGGGCATATGCGTCCCTGCCGAAGGAGTTCCATGGCCTGAAACGGTCCCTGATGGCTCCGGCAGGAGGCAGGAGGCGCGGTGTGCTGCGGACGGCGGAGTTCTTCCTGGACAAGTGCGGGACAGCGGACGGTATGCTGAACGTGGAACAATGGCTGCGGGTACCGGAACATGCCCTGGCGGAAGCGGTGAACGGAGAGATCTTTGATGATCCTTACGGCGAAGTAACGAAGATCCGCGAACGTCTGTCTTTCTGGCCGGAGGATATCGCCCGCAAGAAGCTGGCCGGTGCGGTCTACCTGCTGGCGCAGGCCGGGGAGTACAACTATCCGCGCTGCCTGGCACACGGAGAAACCGGTGCAGCACAGCTGGCGGTCCAGGAATTCGTGAACAATGCGATGGAAGCGTTATTCCTGCTGAACGGGAGATACCGGCCTTACTATAAGTGGAGTTTCCGGGCACTGCGGCAGCTGTCCGTGCTTGCGGAGGAAGCGGAACTGTTTGAATATCTGCTCACGACGGACAATGAATCGTCCGCAGAGGAAAAGCAGAAGGTGATCGGGGCGATCACACAGGATATACTGGAAGAGATACAGAGACAGGGATGGGTGAAGGACTGCAGCGATGCCGGGACATGTGCACTGATGCTCAATGACAGTGTGCAGGACCCGCAGATCCGCAGCCTGCACATCCTTGCGGCATACTAGGAGGAGAATGATATGCTGATCTATGGACTGCAGAAAATGACATTGCTGGATTATCCGGAGCACGTTGCGTGTACGGTGTTCCTGAGCGGGTGTGATATGCGCTGTCCGTTCTGCCACAACTTTGAACTGGTGGACGGGACGGCACCGGCCGTGATGACGGATGAGGAATTCTTTGCGTTTCTGGACAAGCGGCACGGGCTGCTGGATGCTGTAGCGATCACGGGCGGTGAACCGTGTGTGACCAGGGAACTGCCGGAATTCATCCGCAAGATCCGGGAAAAGGGATTCGGGGTCAAGCTCGATACCAACGGTCTGCACCCGGATATGGTCAGAAGACTGCTGGAGGAGCATCTGGTTGACTACGTTGCCATGGACATCAAGAATTCACCGGACAAATATGCACAGACTGCCGGTGTACTGCATGTCAATCTTGATGTGATCCGGGAGACGATCGATCTGCTGCGGAATTCGGATATCGACTATGAGTTCCGTACCACGGTCGTGAAGGAATTCCATGAGGAAACGGATTTCCCGCTTATGGCGAAGATGATCGAGGGTGCAAAGCATTACTACCTGCAGCAGTTCACGGACCGCGATACGGTGCCGTTTGAGGGCTTCCACGCGCATTCCGCGGAGGATATGAAGCATTTTGCGGAACTGGTCCGGCCGTACGTGCAGGACGTAAAACTCAGGGGTGTAGAGTAGCTGCAGAGGGGAGCGGAAGCTCCCTTTTTCATACCTTCTGCAATGAAAGAAATGTAAGGAAAAAGACCCTGAAAAATGTAAATAATAGGGAAGAAAATAATTAGTTGCATTTTCAATTATTTCCTATTGACGGGTCTTTCAGAACGGTGATAAAGTCAAAGATGTAGAAACTTAGTCAACACAAAAATGACCGGCGGGTTTCTTCGAAGGTCTGTATAAACAACAAACCGAATGTTTCGTGAAGAATCTCGCACGAAGCATTTTATAACAGACTCACAACATTATAAAAACAGCAGATTAAACGGGGGAAGAGGTATGTATCAGGTAGAAAAGAGAGACGGAAAGATCGTCGAGTTTGACATCAGCAAGATCAGTGTTGCGATGACAAAGGCATTCGAGGCACTGAAGAAGGAGTATCACAGTTCGGTCATCGATCTGATTGCACTGCGTGTAGCGGCGGACTTCGAGCCGAAGGTGAAGAATGGTGTCATCACGGTCGAAGATATTCAGGACAGCGTAGAAAAGGTGCTGTCCGAGTGCGGTTACGCGGATGTAGCGAAGGCATACATCCTGTACCGGAAACAGAGGCAGAATATCCGCAATGTCAATTCTGCGCTGCTGAACTATCAGGAGCTGGTGGACAACTATCTGCGGATCAATGACTGGCGTGTCAAGGAGAACTCCACGGTTACGTATTCCGTCGGTGGTCTGATCCTCTCCAACTCCGGTGCGATCACAGCCAACTACTGGCTGAGCGAAGTCTATGACGATGAGATCGCTGAAGCGCACAGAAGCGCTGCAATTCATATCCATGACCTGTCGATGCTGACGGGCTACTGTGCAGGCTGGAGCCTGAAGCAGCTGATCCAGGAAGGCCTGGGCGGCGTACCGGGCAAGATCACTTCTTCTCCGGCCAACCACCTCAGCACACTCTGCAACCAGATGGTCAACTTCCTGGGTATTATGCAGAACGAGTGGGCAGGAGCGCA
>JAFWJP010000106.1 GCA_017514645.1 Solobacterium sp.
CTGATGGAAGGACTGAAGATCTATCCGCAGCTGCTGGTCAATGTACGCGTTACCAACAAGCAGACCGCACTGGATGACGAAGAAATCAAACAGGCAATCGAAGAGGTCAATGAGGAGCTTTCCGGCAACGGACGCCTGCTCGTAAGACCTTCCGGTACAGAACCGCTGATCCGCGTCATGGCAGAAGCGGAAACGGATGAGATCTGTGAGCGGGTCGTAAACCGTGTCGCAGATATTGTCCGCAGGAAGTTCGGCGCAGAAAACTGATAACACGCAATACCGAAGCTGGATCCGGCTTCGGTTTTTTATGACAAACGAATGTTGTGATAGAATTACGGATATGAAACACGTGGTCAGTATTGTTGAAGATGAACGGGATCTGAATGAGCTCGTCAAGCGGTACCTGGAAAAGGAAGGCTATGAAGCACGTTCCTACCTGACGTTTGATGAAGCCTCCATGCATACGGGAGATGATGACGTATCGCTGTGGATCCTTGATATCATGCTGGGCGACAAATCAGGCTTTGACCTGATCGAGGAGATCCGGCAGAAGAACCCGAATGTTCCGGTCATTTTCATGTCGGCCCGTGACAAGGAGTTTGACCGTATTATCGGTCTGGAAAAGGGCAGTGATGACTATATCACCAAGCCGTTTTCCCCGAAGGAGCTTGTCCTGCGCGTGAACAACATCATTCGCAGAACGTACCGCAACGTGGATGAAAAGATCCTTGTGGACGGTTATTCCATTGATGACTCCAAGCGTCTGGTTTATGACAGTACCGGAGCGGAGATCGATCTTTCGACAAAGGAATATGAACTCCTGATGATGTTTGTGAAAAACCGCGGAACGGCATTTTCCCGCGAACAGATACTGGAACAGGTCTGGGATACGAATTATTACGGATCGGACCGTGTTGTCGATGATACGATGCGGCGGCTGAGACGGAAGATGCCGGATCTCAACATACATACGATTTATGGATTTGGGTACCGTCTTGGATGAAACGTGTTCGCCTGTGGCTGCGGGAGCTTACGCTGGCCCAGCAGCTGTTGACCATATTATTTGTTGTGATTTCCATTCTGACCATTTTTATCTTTGCGTTTCTGACCCCCGGAATCAATGAATTCACAACGTCCGAAATGTACCGTATGCTGCATGCGTCGCATACGAGTTTTTCCTATTATCTGAATGAAAATGATCATGTGCGCCGCACGTATTTCCCGTCCGATGACAGCGGCATCGTCCATATCATTGTGGAGGCGGATGAGGATTTCACGACCCTTCCCGGAGAGGACATCACGTTCTCCCGTTCTGCGGTCACAAAGATGCAGGCAGATCTGCTTCTGGCAGGGGACGGGCCCAGTGACGGTATTTATAAAGCACCGAAAGATACAGATGAGAGTCTGCTGTATACGATCTCAAAACTGAAGGACGGCCGGTACCTGATCACCATCATGTCGGCTGATACGTCCACCCAGTTCCGCAGTCTTCTGGTCAACAATATCGTCAATGCCAACATGCTGGTAGCGATCGCACTGTTTATCATTCTGACCGTCTGGGTCACTACGATCATTGTTCCGCTGAACCAGATCAAGGCTTACATTACCAAGATCAAAAATGATGAGCCTGCCGAGCTGAACATCAGCCGCAGGGATGAGATCGGTGAAGTGGCCGAAGCATTGCGGGAGATGGATCTGGAACTGCAGAAACAGTCACGGGAAAAGCAGGAGATGATTCAGAATATTTCCCATGACCTCAAGACCCCGATTGCGACGATCCGCAGCTACGGGGAATCCATCAAGGATGGTGTCTACCCGTATGGTTCCCTGGAAAAATCGATCGATGTGATCATTGAACATGCGGACCGGCTGGAAAAGAAAGTACGTTCGCTGATTGCGCTGAACAAGATGGATTATCTTCTGGATGACTGTCCGGAAGGGGATACCCTCAATATGAATGATGTCGTGGATAAGGTGCTGCTGTCCCTGAAGGTCATCCGTCCCGAGATCAGCTTTGAGCGGGAATGTGACCGTGGGGTGCTCTTTCACGGGGATGAGGATCCCTGGCGGATCGTTGTCGAGAATCTGGTGGACAATGCGCTCCGCTATGCGGATACGGTGATCCGCCTGGAACTGCATCCGGGAGAACTGAAGGTTATCAATGACGGACAGCCGATCTCGGAAGACCGGCTTTCCAAGCTGTTCAAACCCTACGAAAAGGGAACCGACGGTCAGTTTGGACTGGGGCTTTCGATTGTCTATAAGATCGTAACGACCTACGGCTACCGGATCGCCGCAGAAAACCTTGCCAACGGTGTCTGTTTCCGGATCTGGAAGGAACTGGACAAGAAGGAAATCCGGGCGTTCCAGCGGGAAAAGAAAAAGGAAGAACGCGAAAAAGCAAAAGAAATCCGCCGCCAGGAGCGGGAGGAGCGGAAGAGCGGCCGGACCGAAGCCTGATGTGCTTAACGGCCGGCTTTTTTTCATGTACAATAAAGCGCGTATATGACAGAATTCAAAACGATTCACGGTGTCAAAACCGCATACCGGCACAGCGGAAGCGGAAACGATGTGA
>JAFWJP010000107.1 GCA_017514645.1 Solobacterium sp.
GCTTCGGAGCAGTTCGGCCAGAGCCTTCGGGGTTTTCAGGGCTGCGATATCAGCCAGGGACAGTCTGGGGTCATCCAGCACAGCGAGCAGTTCAATCAGAGACAGGGAATCACCGCCGCTTTCAAAGAAATCATCATTCCTGCCGATCCGGTTTCTGCCCAGTACTTTGTCATAGGCGCTGCAGATGCGGGTTTCAATTTCATCTGCCGGTGCTTCATATAACGTATCTGTACGGAAGCGTTCCGGAGCCTGTAATGCCGTGTAATCCACTTTGGAGCTGATTGTCTGAGGGAGACGGTCCATCCGGACAAAAGCTGCAGGAATCATATACGGCATCAGTGTTTTCTGCAGATGTTCCTTCAGGACTTCCGGAGTGAGAGTATCATCATCCGTTACATAATAATCACAGATATACGAATTGCCGTTTCCATCGGTAAATCCCTTTGCGGCGGATTCCCGTATCCCGGGGATATGCGACATCGCATAGTCGATCTCTGCCGGATTGACACTCATGCCGTTGATCTTGACGAGCCAGTCATCCCGGTTTAGCAGAACCAGATTGCCATTCTCATCCTTATACCCGATATCGTGTGTATGAAGCAGAACGGTGCCGTCCGGCTGTTTTTCAAATGTTTCTGCGGTCAGTTCCGGCATCTTGAAATAACCGCAGGCAATATCTCCTTTGATGCGGACTTCCCCCTGCGTGCCGTCCGGTACCTCATTGCCGTCTGAATCACAGACCATCACGGTATACCCGCCATGGGCATGCCCTACCGGCGTTGCGGTATAGGCACGGTCCAGACGGAAATAGGTTGGAACGGCAAATGTCTCCGCAAGCCCGTAACCGAGTATCGTTTCAAACCGGTCGCTGTAAAAATCGGTGATGCGGTGACCGCTGGTGAAGATGCGCTTCAGCTGATCGCCGCCATCCAGATAACGATGAAGACGCGGGTGTACATTGCCGCAGGTAATTCCGTGTTCCCTGTAATAGGCATTCATCCGATTGATGTCCTTGCGGACGTCATCGCTGAGAATATGCATCGTTCCTCCGCGGCAGTAAATGTGGAAGGTATCTACGGCAATTGCCGCAAACGACAGTGCGATGGAGGATGCGTAAATGATCGGATCAATGTCTTCCAGAATAAACTCTGCATACTGATAACATCTCGAAAGGACACCAAAGGTGTAATACACGCCTTTTGGCCGTCCGGTCGATCCGGATGTATACAGCATCATCGCAGGATCGGATTCCTCCGGCATGAGTCCTTCATATTCCTCATAGAGGTCAATATCATCGAAAAACGTTTCCCGGATGGTGAATTCACTTTCGGATTCCTGACGGATATACGCTTCCCGGGCCTGCGGGGTGTCCGGTACCAGCGAGATAAACGCATGACCGGAAAGAACAACGGCATACATTGCCGCATGGTATTCCATACAGCGCCCCATATTGATAATGATGTAGGAGTGGGGTGTAAGCTGCAGGCTTTTGATTTTCGAAGCGGTCTTTCTGATCAGAGAAACAAACTGCTCATAAGTGACAGTACGTGCTCCGTTTTGATCCACGACAGCAGGCCGGTCCGGATGGGTCGCTCCCTGTTCAAACAGATCTTCTATGAAATTCTGCCTGCGCTGATGGAGATAAACAGACGCTTCA
>JAFWJP010000108.1 GCA_017514645.1 Solobacterium sp.
CTTGCCTTCTTTGCCGCAATGCGCGCCTGTGAAGCCAGAACAGCCTTCTCCATGATGATCTTCGCTTCATCCGGATTTTCCATCAGGAACCGTTCCAGCTGGGAACCGAAGATATCGGAAACGATCTTCCGCACTTCACTGTTGCCGAGCTTGGTCTTGGTCTGTCCTTCATACTGCGGATCCGGATGCTTGGCACTGATGACCGCGGTGATGCCTTCCTTGCAGTCATCCGTTGTCAGGTTGTCATCCTTCTCCTTCAGGTACTTGTTGTTCCGGGCGTATTTGTTGATGACCCGGTTCAGGGCCATGTTGAAGCCTTCCAGGTGCGTACCGCCTTCCACCGTGTTGATATTGTTGCAGAAGGTATAGACATTCGGCTGATAGCCATCGTTGTACTGTACAGCGACTTCTGCTTCGATTCCCTGTTCATGTCCTTCACAGTAGATGACATGTTCATGGATCTTTGTCCGGTTCTTGTTCAGGAATTCCACATACTGCCTGAGTCCGCCTTCAAAGTAGAACTCATGGTGCTGCTTGTTTTCCTCGGCCCGGTCATCGATGAACTCAATGCGGATTCCCTTGTTCAGGAATGCCAGCTGACGCAGACGATCGCGCAGTGTGTCATAGTCATAGACCGTCGTTTCCGTGAAGATGAGCGGATCCGCCTTGAACGAGATCAGGGATCCGTGCTTTTCCGGATCACAGTCACCGATCACCTTCAGCGGTTCCACTGCATGTCCGCCGTTCTCAAAGCGTACAAAGTAGATCTTTCCGCCGTGGAACACCCGGACTTCCAGCCACTCCGACAGCGCATTGACGACACTTGCGCCGACACCGTGCAGACCGCCGGATACCTTGTAGGCACCGCCGCCGAACTTTCCTCCCGCATGGAGAACGGTAAAGATCGTTTCAATCGTGGATTTCCCGGTCTTTTCGTTGATACCTGTCGGCATGCCTCTGCCGTCATCCTCTACGTAGATGATATTGTCCTTGTCCACCCGGACCGTGATCTTCGTTGCATATCCGGCCATGGCTTCATCAATACCGTTGTCGACGATTTCCCATACCAGGTGATGCAGACCCTTGGACGATGTACTGGCAATGTACATGCCCGGACGTTTTCTGACCGCTTCCAGTCCGTCCAGAACCTGAATATCGCTGTCGCTGTATTCACTCTTGGCCTTGGTGGACAGTTCTTCACCGATTACCATTTCTTCACTCATAGCTGCCTCCTGTCTGTCTGACCGTTCCGTTGACTACTTCGTATACGGACGGTTCCAGACCTTTGATCGTTTCCGGCATTTCTGCCGCTGTAATGAAACACTGTTCTGCTGTTCTGACCTTGCTGATCAGACGTTCCTGATGATGCCGGTCCAGTTCGCTCAGGACATCATCCAGCAGCAGTACCGGCGATTCTCCGGTATGTGTCTTTATATATTCCGCGAGAGCCATTTTAAAGGCCAGAACTGTCATTCTTTTCTGCCCCTGGCTCGCAATATCCGGAATACTCTGTTCGTTCATCAGGAACCTCATATCGTCTCTGTGCACCCCGTTGATGCTCATACGGTATTCCAGATCCCTGACCCGGTTGTTTCTGTGGATCCGGACCAGTTCCTCCTTCAGATCATCCTCGAAGGAAACATAGGTCTCGTACCCGATGGAGATCCTGTCCTCCTCCTGCGACAGTTCCCGGTAGATTCCCGGTACTGTTTCATTCAGGGACGCAATGAACTGTTTCCGTTCCTTCAGGATGGTGATTTCTTCTTCGATCATCCGTTCATCGAGGATATCCAGATAGGTTTCGTCCGGAACCGGTGTTTTCAGAAGATTGTTCTTTTCCTTCAGAAAATTCTGATACCGGCTTACAGCGTGCAGATAGCTGCTGTTGATCTTGCCGATTTCCTGATCCATGACCCGCCTGCGTTCTCTCGGCGCATCATTGAACAGACTGAGATCATCCGGTGAAAACAGAACGACATTCAGCAGTCCGATAAAGTCACTCATGCGCTTCACCGGCTGACGATCATACATCAGGGCTTTGCCGTCCTTGTGGATGACCATGCGCAGTCTCTTCTTCTTCCCGTTAACGCAGACACACGCAATGTCCGCATGATCCGCACCTTCCATGATCAGTTTCTGATCATTCTTCAGACGATGGGATTTTGTCAGGGACAAACACACCAGACTCTCGATCAGATTGGTTTTTCCCTGCGCGTTGGCTCCGACGATCAGATTGATTCCCGGATGAAATTCCACCTCACAGGATCCGTAGTTCCGGAAGCCGCGCAGTCTCAGACCCGTAACAATCATTCGATCGTATACTTTCTTCCTTCGATGACCACTTCATCGCCGGAATACAGCTTTCTGCCCCGCCTGTCTTCCTTCTCACCGTTGACCGTAATGGAAAGCTCTTTGACCAGATATTTTGCCTGTCCTCCCGTTGCGGCGATACCGGCTTTTTTCAGGAATTGTGCAAGTGTGATGAATGTTTTTTCCGAGCCGTTCATATTCCCTCTTTTCCGACTGAAAAGTCCTACAGAATTATACCATAAAATGACATTTAAAAACAGGCTGAAACGCTCTTAAATTCTAATGTTTCAGCCATTTGTGAAATTATTGATTACTATGGTTTTCCTATCCTGTTTTCTCCATGGAGAACGTATGCCGGACAGGGGTCCATTCACACCTGCAGAACAGCGCGCTGAAGGCGATCGGAACATAGGTGAACATGAACAGCGGGAACGTGAATGTATACAGGATCCGCCTGGAGAACGGAATCCTGATATGCTTTCGTTCACTGATCATCGTGATCAGACCGACAACGAACAATGTCAGATACATATTTCCGGCAAACTGCAGGAATGAGATCAGTACCGGCTGAACATCCGCCGATGTCAGAAAGCAGAAGATCAGCCAGCAGAGATTGAGGAACACAGAGACCACGGAGATGATATAGGCCGGCATCATGGACATGACCAGATCAAAGCAGGCAAACCTGCCCTGAACCATTCCTTTCAGAAGATCCTTTCCATAGGAGCCCAGGACCTGAAGATAGCCTCTTGCCCAGCGTTTGCGCTGATGAACCGATTCACTGAAGACAACAGGCTGTTCATCGTAGAATACCGCGTCCCGGCAGAAATACACCTTCTTGTTCTTCAGGATCCGTTCAGCTGTAAATTCAATGTCTTCTGTCAGAAGATGGAACGGCCAGTCCACGATATCCGCAGCAGTCTGCCTGCCGAACAGGAACCCGGTTCCGGACACAAAGCATGAAGTATGCAGCAGATCGCGTACGTAGTTAAGATAACGGCTTTCCCGCAGAAACCAAAGACCATAGCCGGCACTGATCCAGTTGTATCCCAGATTCTTGCTGGCACGGTAACCGGTGATGATATCCTTTCCTTTGCTGAATTCACGGTTCATGTTTTTGATGAAATCATGATCAAGCACATTGTCTGCGTCAAAGACAAAATACCCGTCATATCCTTCCGGTACATCTTCATGAATATGTCTGAGCAGTGCCTGGAGGGCATATCCCTTGCCGGTCTGAACAGATGTACGGGTATAGACGTATGCACCTTTGTCTTCCGCGGTTTCCTTTGTATGATCGGTACAGTTGTCCGCCATGACATAGATATCCAGCATATCCTGTGCATACGTCTGTTCATGAATACTGTCAATGAGATCACCGATAACATATTCTTCATTTCTGGCACAGATCAGAACAGCGAATCTGTGCAGTGCTGTCTCCCCTTCGGTTTCATCATTTTTCAGAAACCAGGAAAGCGGTATGAACAGGAACTGATAGCTGCAGCACAACAGAAACAGTACAGTAATACAGCGATTGATGAATTCCATAACGACCTCCGGTATTTCTGAATCCATCCTAGGAAATACCGGATTAAGAACACAGGAGAGAAACGTTTAAGGTTCTTTAACAAAGTTTATGTTTGCGTAAAGAAAAACTGCAGAACTATCTCTGCATCATTTCTTTTCAGATTTTACTTCCGGATCCGTTTGACCAGATCCACAGCTTCCTTGACCAGCTGTTCTGAAATGTTCAGATCATCACCGACCATCCAGCTTCCGCCGCAGGCCAGTACACTGTTCATTTCCAGGTATTTATCTGCGTTTTCGGTGTTGATTCCGCCGGTCGGGATGAACTTCATCATGGGATAGGCTGCGGCCAGGGCTTTGATCATTTTGACACCGCCCATGGCTTCTGCCGGGAAGTACTTGACGACATGAATACCAAGATTGATGGCATCCTCAATATCCGTCGGGGAACAGACACCGGGGATCATCGTCATCCCCTTCTCCATGACATATTTCGATACTTTCTGGTTCATACCGTTGCTGACGATGAACTGTGCACCGGCATTGATTGCTTTTTCTGCCTGTTCCACGGTCGCTACCGTACCTGCACCGATCAGCAGATCCGGATAATAGGTACGCAGAACGCGGATGATTTCTTCAGCAGCGTCGGTACGGAAGGATACTTCAGCACACATCATTCCGTTATTCTTCAGGATTTCACCCAGCGTGGATGCATTTTCCGCATCTTTCATCACAATGATCGGATAAATACCGGTCTCCTTCAGTTTTTCAAAGATTTCCTGATTCATCTGATGTCCTCCTGTGATAGTTTCTTTATTCATCATACCATGAAAAAGGGACTGTTTTATTACAGTCCCGGGAAAGCTTAATTGTAGGTTCTGATCGGCAGGATCAGCTGCAGGATGCTTTCTTCCCCTGCTTCATTGGTAATGATCAGAGGCTTCATTTCTCCGGTAAAACGGATCAGGACATTCGGGCTGTCCACGGCTCTCAGTGCATCCATTGCGTAGTTTGCCGCAAAGCTGATATCCAGAGGTGCACCATGGTAGGATACTGCCGGTACCGGTTCGTTGAATTCACCGATTTCCTGCGCTCTGTTGGAGATCATGACATCTGTGCCTTCCTTCATCTGCATTCTGATGACAGTCATGTTTTCGTTCTTCATCAGGGAAGCTCTGTCGATCGTACCGATCAGGCTGCGCTTGTCGATAACAAGTTCATGCTTGAATTCATGCGGAATCAGACGCTCTGTCTCCGGATAGGAACCATCCAGCAGACGGCTCTGCAGAATAACATCATCAGTCGTGAACTGGATCTTCTTTGTATCAAGATGGATCAGGAGGTCCTTGGAAGTATCGCTGAAGATCGCTTTGGCTTCATTCAGGCTGCGGGAAGGAACAGTAATGCTGAAATCCGCATCGGTTCCTTCAAAGACAGTTCTGGCCAGACGGAAGGAGTCTGTAGCTGTAGCGATAACCCTCCCGTTTCTGCTGTTGAGGTTGACGCCTGTCAGAACCGGTCTTGTTTCCTTGACACTGGCAGCGAAAGCTGTGGATTCAAGGATGGAAGCGAGTTTTCCGGCATTCATGTTTATTGATACACCGGGAACGGAGAAATCGATTTCCGGATATTCCGAAGAACGGAATCCGTTGATCTTGAATTCTGCTTTGTTTCCGGCAAAGCGTGTCAGCGTACCGTCAATGATCTCAACATCGATCTTTTCGGCATCCATCTTGCGGACAATATCTGTCAGGTATTTGGAATCAATAACGATGGATCCCTTTTCCTGGATGTCCGGATCGTTGTCACCGTCTGTGCGGACATTGATGCGGATGGAAATATCGGAATTGGAACCTGTAAGGATCAGTCTGTCATCTTCCGCATCGATCTTGATACCGGAAAGAGCGGGAATGGGTGAATTAGCGGAAACAGCCCTGCTGACGACAGACAGCGCGCTGTACAAACGTGTTTTTGATACTGTGAATTTCATGAAGTCGGCCTCCTGTATATATTTTAACTTAGTTTATTACTATTAAGACTGTGGAAACTGTGGATAAATCAGGGAATCCTTTGTATTTATCAGCAGTTGAAGCATTTTTTTCTGTGTTGAAGAAATGTTGAGGACTGTGGAAATCAGGACGAGAGTCTTTTTTCCAGTTCCGATACAGCTTCGGCAAAGAAACGGTCTTTTTCAATATCCTTCTGTACTTTGGTACAGGAACTGATGATCGTGGAGTGATCTCTGCCGCCGAATTCTTCACCGATCTTGATATAAGGCAGATCCAGAAGCTTCCGGCAGAGATAGATGGATATATGACGGGCATTGGCAATGTTCTTGGTACGGGTCTTGCCGATGATCTGGTTTCTGGTCAGACCGTAGTAATCCGCAACGCATTTGATGATCTTGCTGGATGTCAGACCGTCTTTTTCCACTGCCGGTGTCTGGTTCTTCAATGCTTTGATGATCGTATCGAACTTGATGTAGGATTTGTCTTCCTGGAACATGATCGTATAGAAGAGAACACGGTTCCAGGCTCCTTCCAGATCCCGGATGTTTCCGGCAAAATTGGAAGCGATATAGGTAAGACCTGCTTCTTCCACTTCTTCGATGTCGTTTCCGTTGTTTTCAATCTTCATTTTTAGAATCGCCAGTGCAGTCTCGAATTCCGGGGAATCGATACCGACGGACAGACCGCTGCTGAAACGGCTGATCAGCCGGTCTTCCAGGCCTTTGATCTCTTTCGGCTGGCGGTCGGAAGCGATGCAGATCTGTTTGTGATTGTTGATCAGTTCGTTGTAGATGGAAAAGAAGATCTCGTGGGATTTTTCCTTTCCGGCCAGGAACTGGATATCATCGATCAGCAGAAGATCCATGCTGCAGAGATACTGCTTGAAATCATCGATCCGGTTCTTCTGGATGGCTTTGTATACTTTTTCCACAAATTTCAGGGACTCAATATAGTAGACCTTCTTGGAAGCGTCTGTTTTCATGACAAAATTGGCAATGGCCATCAGAAGATGAGTCTTGCCCAGACCGGAATTGCCGTAGATGAAAAGAGGATTGAAGTAACTGCCGGGATTGTAGGCACAGGCAAGCGCAGCTGTCTGGCTCTCACGGTTGCAGTCACCGACAACAAAATTATCAAATGTACGGTCGGTCTGGACCGGCATGCTGCGGAAATCATCGATATCCTCAGGATCCAGCGCAGGTTCCGGCTGTTTCTGCAGATAGCGGTCTTCCAGTTCCACGGTGATTTCAACGGGCTTCTGCAGGTCCAGAATGTCCGTCAGAGCGTCGGAAATCAGCTTTGCAGAGCGCATGACGATCTGCTGGGTGATTACACTGTCTGTCAGAACGGTACCCTGTTCATCATTCAGACTGTAGATCCAGGATTTTCGGAAAAAGGTTTCAAGTATATTCGGCTCTATATGCCCGTTGTCACGCATGTAATCAAGAACCTGTGACCAAAGAGCAGTATAGTAACTGTCGCGGTTCAAACTCATATAAAACTCCTGTAATGCAATTACTATTGTAGGAGGATTTTATAAGAAATCTATAATAAAATTGTGGAAAAATAAGTTTTCCACAACGGTTAAAATCATTAGTTTCTCGTATGTTTATGCTGTTTGCGTAAGGTTTTCCACAAATATCAACAAATTTACAATGTGAATAACATGTGGATAATGTACCAACATCGGTTTCCACTGTGGAAACTGTGAACAACATAGGATAACATTTAAAAACACAAACAGTTTTGAACAGCTGAAAACCGCATAACAAAGCCATTTTACAGACAATCCACAGTTTTCAACAATTGTTGAAAACTATGTTTGTGGAAGAAACGGATGATTGTGGAAATGTACGTGATAAATCTGATTTATTGATGAAGCAACGTTTGATAAACCGTTGTTTTTCAACAGGAATACAGCCGGACAAGGATGTACAGTTCTTGTATCCGTCCTGCAGATGGATCCGGCTACGGACAACATGTTGAAAAATTTTCAAACACAGAAAATAGTTGAAAATTCAATTATTTATTATCTGAAAATGATAATGGTTTTCCTGTTGACATCAAAAAACAGATGTGAATAATGTTATATTGTATTTTGTTGTACGGCCGTACACAACATCATCATGTTCACGTATAGAAATACGTGAAGGCGCTTTTAAAGCCCTGCATGACACCAGCATCCCCGGATGTTGTTTTTATTTGTTTACGGAGGTACGTATGACGAAGTTTGTATTTGTAACAGGCGGTGTCGTTTCCGGTCTTGGCAAAGGAATTACGGCAGCTTCCCTCGGAAGACTGCTGAAAGCCCGCGGACTGAAAGTAGCCGCACAAAAGCTCGATCCCTACATCAATGTTGATCCGGGAACCATGTCCCCGTATCAGCATGGGGAAGTATTTGTAACGGAGGACGGCGCGGAAACAGATCTGGATCTGGGTTATTATGAGAGATTCATTGATGAAGATCTCAACCGGTATTCCAATCTGACTTCCGGCAGGGTGTACTGGGATGTTCTCAACAAGGAAAGAAAAGGGGAATATCTCGGGCAGACCGTACAGGTCATTCCGCACATCACCAACGAAATCAAATCATTTATCTACGCTGCAGTGGAACTGAATCATCCGGATGTCCTGATCTGTGAAGTCGGAGGTACGGTCGGCGACATCGAAAGCCAGCCGTTTCTGGAAGCGATACGGCAGATCGGACAGGAACAGGGATCAGATAATACCATCTTTATCCATGTGACGCTGGTACCGTACCTGGAAGGCAGCCGGGAACACAAGACGAAGCCGACACAGCATTCCGTCAAAACGCTGCAGGGACTGGGCATTCATCCTGATATCCTCGTTCTTCGCTGCAATCGTCCGCTGGAGAAGGATATCTTTGAAAAGGCCGCGCTGTTCTGCAGCATCCGTCCGGAATGCGTGATCGAGAACCGGACAATACCGGTGCTTTATGAAGTACCTTTGATGCTGGAAAAACAGCACTTCGCGGACATTGTCTGCCGCAAGCTGGGGATTGAAGCAGACAAGCCGGATCTGCAGGAGTGGAAAACACTTGTCAGAAAGATCAAGCATCCGGAGAAGACGGTCACGATCGGTATTGTAGGGAAGTATGTTCAGCTTCATGATGCGTACCTGTCCGTAGCCGAAGCCATCCACCATGCAGGGTATGCGGACAACGTCAAAGCCGTGATCAAATGGATTGACAGCGGAACGATCACGGTACAGAACGTCAGGAAGAAACTGGAAGCCTGTGACGGCATCATCGTTCCGGGCGGATTCGGCAGCCGCGGCATTGAGGGGATGATCATTGCGGCACAGTACTGCCGGGAACAGAATGTCCCTTATCTGGGTATCTGTCTGGGCATGCAGATCGCCGTGATTGAATTTGCGAGGCATGTCTGCGGTCTGGAAGGAGCGGATTCCGGAGAATTCAACCCGGATTCCCCGCATAAGGTCATCGACTGGCTTCCGGATCAGAACGACAGGATCCGGAAAGGGGGAACCATGCGTCTGGGGCACTATGACTGTATCCTGAAGGACGGTACGAAGATCCGGGAAGCCTACAGTACAAGCCGGATCAGCGAGCGTCACAGGCACCGTTATGAATTCAACAATGCCTACAAGACCATTATGCAGGAACACGGTCTCATCCTCAGCGGAACCTCTCCCGACGGATACATCGTTGAAACGATGGAAACGGACAATGATTACTTTGTCGGGGTACAGTATCATCCGGAGTTCAAATCCAGACCCAACCGTCCGCATCCGCTGTTCAGCGGACTGATCCGTTACGCAGTCAGAAGAAAGGAGAACGTATAACATGACAGACATTCTGAAGGAATTCGGCAGCCAGGTATTCAATGATAAGGTAATGAAGGACCGGCTGAGCGCAAAGACGTACACAGAGCTGCAGAATACCATCAAACGGGGAGTAACGCTTGATGCCAAGGCAGCCGGCGAAGTCGCGGAAGCGATGAAAGACTGGGCGCTGGAACACGGCGCAACGCATTTTACTCACTGGTTCCATCCGCTCAGCGGCGCAACCGCGGAAAAACACGAGAGTTTTGTGGCAACGGCCGGCGGCGGAAAGATCAAGCTGGAGTTTTCCCAGGGGAGTCTGGTCAAAGGCGAAGCAGATGCGTCTTCCTTTCCTTCCGGAGGTCTCCGGGATACCTTTGAAGCCCGGGGATATACCGCCTGGGATCCGACATCCTATGCCTTCATCCGGGACAATGTCCTCTATATTCCTACGATCTTCCTGTCCTACGGCGGAGAAGCCCTGGATCACAAAACACCGCTACTGAGGTCCATGGAAGCCCTGAACACACAGGCAGTCCGGGTACTGAAGGCGCTCGGGTATGACAGCGTTGATCATGTAAAGGCAACCGTAGGCGCGGAACAGGAGTATTTCCTGGTGGACAAGAAGTACTACGATCTCAGGGAGGATCTCCGCTTTACCGGAAGAACACTGATCGGTGCCATGACACCGAAGGGGCAGGAGATGGATGATCATTACTACGGTTCCATCAAAACAAGAGTATCAGCGTTCATGAAGGATCTGGATGAAGAACTGTGGAAACTCGGTATTCAGGCCAAGACGGAGCACAATGAAGTCGCCCCGTCCCAGCATGAACTTGCCAACAACTTCCTGACGGTCAATGTCTCGGTGGATCAGAACAACCTGACCATGGATGTCATGAAGAAGACAGCGAAGAAACACGGTCTGGAGTGTCTGCTGCATGAAAAGCCGTTTGCCGGTATCAACGGCAGCGGAAAGCACAACAACTGGTCTCTGAAGACCGATACAGGGGAAAACCTGCTGGATCCGGGGGATACCCCGTCCGAGAATACACGGTTCCTGGTTTTTCTGTGCGCACTGATCAAGGCAGTGGATGAATACCAGGATCTGATCCGGATCTCGATCGCTTCCGCGGCAAACGATCACCGTCTTGGCGCATCCGAAGCTCCGCCTGCCATCGTATCTGTCTTCCTCGGTGATGAACTGACGGAGATCCTGGACAGTCTGGCCCATGATACGGTCTATACCGGAAAGGGAAAGCAGGCCTTCCGGATCAATGTTCATACCATCCCGGCGTTCAATAAGGACAATACCGACCGGAACAGAACCTCCCCGTTTGCCTTTACCGGCAATAAATTCGAATTCCGCATGCCCGGATCCAGCGCGTCCATTTCTACGCCGAATACGATCCTGAATACGGTCGTAGCAGAAGTTCTGAAAGGTTTTGCGGACAGTCTGGAAGAGGCAGAGGATCTGGAAGGGGCGGTACACGCCCTGATCAAGCAGACGATCACAGAGCACGGACGTATCATCTTCAACGGCAATGGCTATGAAGAAGCCTGGCAGAAGGAAGCGGAACACCGTGGTCTGAGCAATTACCGTTCCACTCCGGAAGCGCTGGCGCATTATCTGGATGAAAAGAATGTCAGAGTCATGATCGACAATGGGGTCCTGAGCCGTTCCGAGTGTGAATCCCGCTATGAGATCTATCTGGAGAAGTACTACAAGACGATCCGGATTGAAGCCCGGACACTGGTGGATATGCTGCAGAGGGATATTCTGCCGGCAATCCTGGAATATCGGAGAACATTGAAGCAGTCACTTCTGGAGGACCGGGAAACAGGAACGGAAGACCTGTATACTGCAGATACCCTGCAGGAGCTGACGGATCTTTCCGGCCGGATCCACAGGAACGGAAAGAAGCTCAGGGAAGAACTGGAACAGATACCGGATACAGACAGCCTGGAGACAGCGTTCTCTTACCGGGAACGGATCGTACCGCTGATGGCAGAGATCCGTGCGGATACAGACAAAGCGGAAACACTGACCGACAGAGCATACTGGCCGGTACCGACATACCGGGAACTGCTGTTCGGTACGGACTGAGAACCGGAGGATGACATGGACAGGATCCTGGTGATGGATTTCGGGGGTCAGTACAATCAGCTGATTGCCCGAAGGGTACGTGAAAACCATGTATATGCGGAAATCAAAGGATATGATGAGATCTCTTCCGGGGATATTCTCTCCGGAGAATACAAAGGAATCATTCTGACCGGCGGACCGAACAGTGTCTATGAGGAAAACGCACCGACGATGTCTGCCGGTATCCTGAACTGCGGAATTCCTGTACTGGGAATCTGCTACGGGGCACAGCTGATCGCCCATCTCAGCGGCGGAACGGTCATAAAAGCCGGGTCTTCCGGTGAATACGGGAAGACGGTCCTTCATACCAGAGGAGGAGATCTTCTGAACGGGACAGCGGAGGAAAGCATCTGCTGGATGAGTCATTCGGACCGTATTGATACACTTCCGGAAGAATACACCGTTACCGCGTTTACCGGCAGCTGTCCCATCGCTGCATTTGAAGATCACAGCAGACATGTTTACGGAGTTCAGTTTCATCCGGAAGTGACACATACGGAGATCGGCGCAGAAGTGATCCGGCGCTTTGTTCTGGAGATCTGCGGCTGCCGTCAGGACTGGAATATGGATGATTTCATAGAGACGACGGTCAGAAAGTATGCGGAAGAACTGAAAGGTCGGAAGGTCCTGCTGGCACTGTCCGGCGGCGTTGATTCCGCGGTCACGGCAGTACTGCTGAACCGGGCGGTCGGACAGAATCTGCGCTGTGTCTTCGTCGATCACGGCCTGCTGCGGCTGAATGAAGCGGAAACGGTGGAAAAGACCTTCCGGGAAGGGTTCGGTCTGAATTTTGTCAGAGCCGACGCAAGGAGCAGGTTTCTGGATCAGCTGAAGGCGGTTACGGACCCGGAACAGAAGCGGAAGATCATCGGCAGTGAATTCATCCGGGTATTTGAAGAAGAAGCCGTCAGGAGCGGATATACGGATGTCCTGGCGCAGGGTACCATCTACCCGGATGTTGTGGAAAGCGGGAGGAAACACGCTGAAACCATCAAAAGCCATCACAATGTCGGCGGTCTGCCGGAACACTCTCTGTTTCAGGAGATCGTTGAACCGCTTCGGGAGCTGTTCAAGGACGAAGTCAGGGAAGTCGGGAGAAAGCTCGGCATCCCGGATGATATTGTGTACCGGCAGCCGTTTCCCGGTCCGGGTCTGGCTGTGCGGATCATGGGGGAAGTAACAGAAGAAAAGCTGAACCTGCTGAAACAGGCGGACCGGATCTTCCGTGAAGAGCTGGAAGGCAATCTGCAGGACACACCGGATCAGTACTTTGCCGTTCTCACAGAGACAAGGGCTGTCGGTGTTCTGGGTGATGCGCGGACCTACGGATATGCTTTGGTTCTCCGTGCTGTGACAACCGAAGATTTCATGACGGCCGAATGGACAAGACTGCCGTATGAGCTGCTCGGGAGAATCAGCACAAGGATCATCAATGAAGTCAGAGGAATCTCCCGGATCGTGTATGACATAACCTCCAAACCGCCGGGTACCGTGGAGTGGGAGTGAACAGTTATCCTGACGGGATATAAATCAGTATATGAATGAGTAAGACCTTGCGTACAAATGCAGGGTCTTTTCTTTATGAACAGGCAGCGTATGAGTATCGGATAAATGTACCGGATGTGATATGGACAGCTGAAACCAAATGAAGTCAAATCGTATCAGAAAACACTGACAAAAATGTTTAAGACACAGGTTTAGTCAGGGTGATGGAATGAACGGTATACAGGCAGTTCCTGTCCGGTATTGACGAATACGCCCGGAACATACTGAAAAAGACCCGGAGTATACCGCAGGATGCGGGATGACCGGATCTTTGCTTTTGTGGATGAATGATATTACAGCGGCATTTTCTGTGTTTCTCTTGCGGAAGGCTGCTTATCGGAGATCTTCAGGAAGATGAATCCCAGAGCGAAGAATACTGCCAGGGACGCAACTGCGATATTGATCGTTCCGCCGGCCAGCTTGACCGCCGCAATGACCGCAGAACCCAGGAAGGAAGCACCCTTGGCAAAGATATCGTAGATACCGAAGTATTCACCGGAGTTCTCTGCCGGCATGATCTTGGAGTAGTAGCTTCTGGACAAGGACTGGATGGATCCCTGGAAACAGCCGACACCGAAGGCCAGAATACCGAAGTGCAGCAGCGTCTTCAGCGTCAAAGCGTACAGGCAGACACAGAAGTAACCGAAGATGCAGATCAGGATCAGGGGAACCGTATCATGTTTCTGGGACAGCTTCGCAAATGTCAGGGAACCGCCGAACGCAACCACCTGGGTTGCCAGCAGGAAGACGACCTGACCGACTGTAGGCAGACCGAGATCTGTACCGATATTGATGCAGTTGTCGATGATCGTTCCGACGCCGTCGATATACAGGAAGAACGCAATCAGGAAGAACAGGACTTTCTTGTCCTTGGTTGCAATGGTCTTCAATGTATTGCCGATCCGGGCAAAAACGTGGCGTACGGCGTGCTGTTCCGGCTCTACATAATTGAGCTGCTTGTATTCCTTGACCAGCGGCAGGGTGACCAGCAGCCACCAGATACCGGTAACGCCGAAGCCGATGATCTTGCCGAGCTGCGGAGAGATCAGAACGAGATTTTCACTCAGACCGCCGCTGATGATATAGGCAACCATGGCAACCAGGAACGGAATGCAGGAACCGATGTACCCCCAGGCATAGCCGTAGGAGGATACTTCATCCATCCGCTCTTCGGTTGTTACGTCATTGAGCATGGAATCATAGAAGGTCAAAGAGGTGGAATAAGCGATCTTGGTCAGAACATAGATAACAATGAAGGCCATCCAGGTTCCGGCAAATCCATTGAGGATACAGCCGATTACACCTAGCGCGACCGCTGTCGTAAAGAAGATCTTCTTCCTTCCCTTGTGATCCGCAAACGCACCGCAGATCGGTCCGAGGAATGCTACAACGATTGTCACGATGGAAATGGCGATGGAATAATACGCTGTTGCCTGATCTCCGGTGATCTGTCCCGGACCGGTACCGATGGCCAGTTCCTTGAAGAAGATCGGGATCAATGAACACGCCAGCATGGTAAATGCGGAATTACCGACATCATACAGCACCCAGGCACGTTCGGTTTTGTTCAGATTCTTAAACATGATGGTCTCCTGATCAATGAAAATTCGTATTTATTCTATGATACAACATTCCGGCTTTGATTGGTATGTTCAGCGGATGATCAAACCGGCAGGTACCGGCCGTTCGCTGTCTGCTGCTGTCCGGAGATAACGCTTTCCGTCCAGCAGGATCTCCGCCGATCCGCCGCCGTCCAGATTCACTGCCTGCACCAGTCCAAGATCACACAGGATCTCCGCAAATTCCTTCAGAGAGACTCCGGGACTGTCATCCGGACCGGGCTGTTTCAGACCTTCAGCCCACACAAGGACCGGCCGGCTTTCCTTGTCACATCCCAGCGCGATCCGTGCCGCCCGGTCCTTCACATAATTTAAAGGATACCTTGATGGCGGATACTTTATTTCAAACGGCCGGAGAGGATGACAGTAGGAAGAGAGGAAAGAGGACACAGGCGCCCCGTCGATCACGGCAGCGGGCCCGGTCTGAATTCCGAAACACCAGGAATCCGGCAGAGCATACAGGACCGGATCGCCCGGGCGGTGGTTTGTTTCATCGGTGGATATAACATATCCGGAAGAGGGGATATGCGTCTTACCGCCGCAGCGGACATCCACGATACGATCATTGATAATGACCAGGTCGGTCTGTGATGACTGCGGTGTTATCCGGTGCTGCGGCCGGGTATAGATCATTCCCTGAATCCCGCAGGAAACATCCCGGATTCCCATCGTTCGGATCTGTACATGTCCGTCGGAATCAACCAGCAGTGCTTCCCGGTCATACAGCGGCGGCTGCAGGACGGTACCGTTCCTGACCATCAGCCCGAACGGTGTACCGAACACATCATACGGTGAATCCGCATCCAGCAGATCAAATGTAAAGAATGACGAATTGACCGCAAGCTGTGACGGAATCTCCGAAAGAAAACCGGTCTGTTCCGTATAGGGAATGAAACTGTGACGGAGCGGGTTTTTCCCATTGATGATATGCAGACAATGGTGACCGCTCAGTTCACTCAGAAAACGTCTGCCTTCCGGCAGATTCCAGTGATGTTCCAGCCAGTGTTTCGCAGTGATCAGCTGGTCTCTCCCCGGATCAAACGGCAGGGGAAGTTCCTCCGGAATCCGGAACAGGTACAGTGTACCGAAGTACCAGGGAAAGACATCGACCATCTGCGTCTGATAAACGTGTGCCGTTTCCGCAAGCGCTGCCGTTGTCATCCGCGGGAAGACGAACTCCAGATCTTTCCATTGATCCAGCAGAACACGCTGTATCCGCTGCGGATGGCTGTCAATCGTACAGTTGATGATCTCTGAACGTATCATATGAGTCCATTGTAACGTAAAAAAGCCTGCAGTCCCGAAGAACTGCAGGCTGTGTGTACTGACTTATTTTACAGTAACTTTTGTTGTGTGGAGGTTCGGTCCCTCATACCAGTAGAGGAAGCCTTCCAGATCAACGACATCACCGACGTTCAGAGCTTCAACAGCCTTGTATACGTCTGTATCCTGTCCGCAGAGGTAGTACTCTACACAGAACTCATAAGTCGTATCACCCTTTGTGACCTTGAAGTACAGATCATCTGTCTTGTCTGTCGGGTTCTTGTACACGAATGCAGCACCTGTCTCGTCATATGCCTCAACTGTGCAGTCCGTGAACAGGACCTTCTGGTTCTGACGTGTGACCAGATCAACAGAACCCCAGAGGTCGTCAGTGTTGACCGGCTCAGCGATCCAGTTTCCTTCTTCGATCTCGATGGTGCCGTCCATGATTTCTTCTTCACCGGCCCATGTGCTCTTGTAGCCTGTAACCTTGATCTTCTGGCCTTCTACCAGCTTTGCAGCATCTTCTTCTGTGCAAGCAGCGTTGTAGATGAAGTATGCTCCGTCCGGATCCTGTGCATAGATCGTGATCTGGTTGTCCCACCAGGACTGATGACCCTGAACATAGGCCTCGATCACGACTTCGCTGTCATCTGCAGCTTCATCGTATTCTGCAAATGTCATGACACCTTCACCCTTTGTGAAATCTTCTGTGGGTTCGTCAGTGGATGTGCCGGAGCAGCCTGCAATCAGCAGAGCTCCCAGCAGAATCGCAGTAAATTTCTTCATTTTCTTTCTCCCTGTTATCTTGTTCGATAACAGTACTATTATACTTCTTTTTTTCAGGTGTCAATCACGTTCGTACTGTACGGCCGGGGACGGAAAAGGCATGCACGGTACATGCATGCCTGATGTGTAAAGCTAACGGCTGCGCAGTTTCTGCCGCAGGAATACTCCCGCGATGCAGATCCATACAAGGACCAGTCCGCCGAGGAGCGCCTTTGCGCCTGCGGGCAGGGGACCGAGGTCCTCGCGTTCTGCGGCATTGGAACCTCTCTGATCCAGACGGTACAGGGAATTGACTTCCGAGAACATCCGGTCGAAGTAGGCGTCATCGACCGTCTGCTTCCGCCGTACGGACTTGGTGACGTTCTCGATCATCTGTCCGGCAGCGTCACGCAGGGAAGCAGAACCGTTGAACACCGGTGTGGTAAAGGTATACTGCGGATGTTCCAGCAGGAGCCGGGATGCCTGGATCTTGACGGAATAGTGCTCATTGTTGTCGGTGCCTTCCGCAGCCAGATATGCCTGATATTCCTCGGTGTTCTGGGCTTTGGATGTCACCGGTACATAGCCTTCCGTTTCTGCGTAGGCGATCTGTACATCGTTGGTGATCAGATACTGGGCAAACAGCCAGGATGCCAGAACTTCCTGCGGATCGTTCTTGTTGAAGATGCACAAGGAAGGTCCCTGGGAGATCATCTGCGGATTTCCGGGATCGAACTGAGGAACCAGGCGGACCGCTGTTTCAAAGGGAATCAGCTTGTCCGGGCTGATATCCAGCAGGGGAGCACTGGAACCCATCCAGGTTGCGCCTGCTGTGGAATCAATGGCAAAGATGCACTGACCGGCGTTGAGGAAGTTTGCCGGATAGCTGGAGATCTTGAATGTCGAGAATGCACCGGTTTCCGCATGCTCCGCAATCGTATACAGCAGATCCTTGGTTGTATCATTGAAGATCCGGATCGTACCGTCAGGATCGGAATAGCCGGCATCCAGCTGTTTCAGCATCTGGATCATCATATTGTCCGTAGACTTGTAGATGATGGGAATCATGACCTTCTGACCGTTGATCAGATAGTTTCCTTCCGCATCCTTGGCAACCGCCTTTTCAGCGACTTCAAACATCCAGTCCCAGGTAACGATGTCCGGTACGGTATAGCCCAGTTTTTCCACGAAGTCCTTGTTGATGTAGAGCGCTTCGGTGGAACGCATGTAGGGCAGGGCATAGCAGTGTTCACCGATCATGCCTTCCTGCAGGAACTGGGGAATGATCTCATCCTGGCGCGGTCCGTCGTAGTGCAGGGCATTTCCGCCGAGACCGTATTCTTCATCCGCGTAAAGATCATCCAGCGGTACAACGACATTGGTACCGGTCATGTACGTCGCAATGTGGTCGGGATAGGTAATGCAGACATTCGGTGTCGTATTCGTGGCGATATTCGTGATGACATCGTTGTAGATGCGTCCGTAGTCAGTATACAGGCGCATATTCACCGTGATATTGGGATACAGGGCTTCAAAATCCCTGATGGCCTGTTCATAGATCGCTGTCTGGGTCTTGTTGGTATCGTTCTTGGCCCAGAAGGTGATCTCATAGGTCTTTGATTCATCAAAGGCATCAGGCACGCTGAATTCCGGAAGGCCGCGGGACCCATGGCAGCCGTACAGCAGTACCGCCGCAAGCAGACAGAGCAGTTTCTTTCTCATGATCCTTTGGTACCTCCTCGGGATACACCCGCCATGATCTTCTTGTGGAAGATCAGGAAAAGGATGATCAGCGGTACGGAGATGACAACGACAGCTGCCATCATGGCCGGAATGTTCTCTCTGCCGAAACCGTTCTCCCGGATCTCCTGAATACCGTTGGAGACCAGGAAATACGCGGCATCATCCGTGATCAGACGCGGCCAGACATAGGCGTTCCAGCATTCGATGACCTTCAGGATGATGATCGTAACGATTGTAGGCTGGCAGATCGGCAGCATCACCTTGGTGAGATACTTCAGGTCCGAAGTACCATCGATCTTGGCTGCCCGGTACAGTTCATCCGGTACCTGTTCGAAATTCTCCTTCAGCAGATAGATATAGAAGACCGATGTTACACTCGGCAGGATCAGGCCCAGGAACGTATTGCGCATGTTCCAGTCCGTAATGGTAACAAAGTTGGTGATGATGACCAGTTCGTTCGGAATCATCATCAGGGCCAGGAACAAGGTGAACAGGAGATCCTTTCCCTTGAATTTCAGTCTGGCAAAGGCATAGGCAGCCAGAACGGTCACCACCAGCATGATTGCGGTCGTGGAAAGGGTGAAGATCAGGGTATTGGTAAAATACTTTGCCAGAGGGACTGCTGTAAAGGCATCCCGGTAGTTCTGGAGGGTCGGGGCAAGGGTATAGAGCTTCGGTACGTATTCCGAGTTGTAGGCACTGTAGCTCTTCACCGATGTCAGCAGCATCCAGTAGAAGGGGAACAGGACAATGAAGGCCCAGAGGGTCAGAAGGATATACGTAACGGTGCGCAGGGTCTTCGTGCGTGCCCGTTCTTTCTTTTCGATCTGTTCAAATGTCGTCATGGTTCACCTCAGGAGTACGTGACCGTACGGCGGCTGACGAGCAGGTTGATGACCGTGATCGTCAGGACAATGGCAAACAGAATGAGCGCTGCTGCAGAGGCGTAGGACGGATATCCGCCGCTGTCACCGTACAGCATGTCATAGACAAAGCCGACAATGGTATTCATGCCTGCTGCGTTCAGATTCGTACCGAAGATGGCAACTTCATCCGCATAGGCCTTGAATGCCCCGATAAAGCCCGTAATGATCAGATAGAAGATCATCGGCGAAATCATCGGCAGGGTGATCTTCCGGAAGATCCTTCCCCGGGAAGCGCCGTCAACCTTGGCAGCCTTGTACAGATCCTTGTCCACGGATGCCAGCGCACTCGTCAGGATCAAAATCTTGAAGGGCAGAACGACCCAGACCGTATAGAAGCTCATGACGAACATCTTGGCCCAGTAGGGACCGTCAATGAAATCCACGGTACTGCCGCCGAAGAAATGAATGAGCAGGTTGATGAAACCATCGGAATACGGTGTCTTCTTGAAGAGAATCATGAAGACAAGACCGACTGCCAGCGTATTGGTTACATACGGCAGGAAGAAGATCGTCTGGAACAGTTCCTTGAACTTCGTAATGGAATTGAGCCCCAGGCTGATCAGCAGCGCGATTCCCGTGGAAAGGGGAACCGTGATGATGACCAGAATGAACGTATTCTTCAGTGCCTGCAGGAAGTAGGGATCCCGCAGGACATAGGAATAATTGTACAGACCGACCCCGAAAAAGGTCTGGGAAGCGGAATTATAGCCTTCCTCCACGGAATAGATCAGGACATCAAACAGGGGATAGACCATGAAGATGCCGAGGAAGACGAGCGCCGGCAGAAGATAGAGCCAGGCTTTTCTGTTCGGTTTATCCATATCAGAGCCGGATCCTTTCTTCCGTATCTTTACGGAACAGATCGATCTTGGCAGGTTTCACGGTAAAGCGTACGCTCACGGCTTCCGGATCCAGGATGCTGTCCGAAGGGACAATGACCCGCACGGTATCTGCCTGGGCGAACGGACTCAGGCAGATGAGGGAGGTATCCCTGCCCATGACTTCCACCCGGATGAGTTTCATGGAGAACGGTCCGTCTTCGGTAAGTGTCAGACCTTCCGGGCGGATCCCGGCGTAGACATCCTGATCTTCGACACCTGGTGTTTCCAGAACAGGTTCATCGCCGATGTACAGACGGCCGTCCTTTACAGCAGCGTCAAACACGTTGATCGCCGGTGTGCCGAGGAACTTGGCGACAAAGAGATTGATCGGATCGTCATAGACTTCCTGCGGCTTTCCGATCTGCTGCAGAACACCGGCCGACATGACGACGATCTCATCGGAGATGCTCATGGCTTCTTCCTGATCGTGGGTAACGAATACCGTTGTAATACCGGTTTCCTTCTGGATGCGGCGGATCTCCTCCCGCGTCTGCAGGCGCAGTCTGGCGTCAAGGTTGGACAGCGGTTCATCCAGCAGAAGGACACGCGGACGCTTCACCAAGGCTCTGGCGATGGCGACACGCTGCTGCTGACCGCCGGAGAGCTCACCCGGCTTCCGGTCCATCAGCTGATCGATCTGCACCAGTTTCGCGGCTTCCAGTGCTTTTTCGTTCATGACCTCTTTGGTCAGTTTGTCCTTTCCCTTGAGATTTTCCAGCGGGAAGGTGATATTCTGGCGGACGGTCAGATGCGGATAGAGCGCATAGCTCTGGAACACCATCCCGACCCCGCGGTTCTCCGGCGGAAGATCCGTAACGTCATCTTCGCCGAAGAAGATACGGCCGGATGTCGGAGTTTCCAGCCCGCAGATCATGTTCAGTGTTGTACTCTTCCCACATCCGGAAGGTCCGAGCAGACCGATGAGTTTTCCGTCGGGAATTGTAAAGTTGAAGTCGTTGACGGCAATGATATCACCGCCTTCTTTTTTGTTGCGGTTGGGATACTTCTTGGTCAGATGCTGCAGTTGGATTTTCATAAGCCGCTCTCCTTGTACTACAGAAATATTGTAACATGCAGGACTCTCATATGTATGTGCCGGACGGTACTGTATCACCGGTAGTCCTTATATAATGCATAAACAGCAGGTATCTGTTAGAATAGACCGGGTAAAGAGAGGTTCATAATATGCGTATTGCCGTAACATATGAAAACGGAGAAGTGTTCCAGCATTTCGGAAGAACACAGGAATTCAAGGTATATACCGTTGAGGAAGGAAAGGTCGTTTCTGCAGAAGTCATCGGTAATGATGGTGTCGGTCATGAAGCGCTGGCCGGGCTTCTGAGAAACAGGGATATCGATGTACTGATCTGCGGCGGCATCGGCGGCGGAGCGAGAGCGGCGCTGGCGGAACAGGGAGTGGCAGTCTGTGCAGGCGCAGCAGGCAATGCGGATGAGGTCGTAGAGGCTTATCTGAAAGGCGAACTGACAGGTTCTGATGAGGAATGCGATCATCATCACGAAGGTGCGTGCGGAGACCACGACTGCGGTCATGAAGGCGGCTGCGGATACTGCCACGAGGAGAACGGCATCACCGGTATCAATGTCGGCAAGGTTTGCCGTACACATTACCGCGGTACGTTCAATGATGGTACACAGTTCGATTCCTCCTATGACAGGGGAGAACCGCTGGAGTTCATCTGCGGTGCCGGAATGATGATCAGAGGTTTCGATGCGGCCGTCGCAAATATGCGGGCAGGTGAGAAGGTTACAGTTCATCTGATGCCTTCAGAAGCGTACGGTGAAGCGGATCCGAATGCAGTGTTCACCGTGGATATCGATAAGATGCCCGGTTCGGAGAACCTGGAAGCGGGACAGCGTGTTTACCTGCAGGACATGCAGGGAAGACCGATCCCGGCGAAAGTAACAGCCAGGGATGACGTGACGATTACATTTGACCTGAACCATGAAATGGCAGGCAAGGAACTGAACTTCGAGATCGAAC